>JBOHBL010000202.1:0-3223 GCA_050698295.1 Rubrobacteraceae bacterium
CCACATATCATGCTTGGCGCGGCGAGGAGGAGGCGATAGCGAAGGCGGGCGAATACGCGGACATCCCCGGCTTCTGCAAATCCGCGCCGCTCGACGAGGTACGCAAGCACGGCCACGTCCTCACGCCGGGTCGCTACGTGGGCGCGGAGGCCGCCGAGGAAGACGCCGAGCCGTTCGATGAGAAGATGCGGCGGTTGACAGCCCAGTGGAGCGGACAGAAAACCGAAGCCCGCCGCCTCGACGCCGCCATCGAAGCCAATCTGAAGTCGCTGGGCTACACTATTAACGATTAGATGCTATTTCGTTAATAGCGACGGGACTTATTTACACGGGTGAGAATAGCGATGAGACGCGGAGCTACGGGACAGTGCGAAGCCTCCACTACCGGGGGCGAGACGGTGCATGCCTTCGTGCCTTATGCGTTACCACCCGACCCGATGCTTGATCTCTCCGGCGAGAGGCAGCGTCTTCTTGAGCGGGCGTTGCTCGCCTGCGGACGGCTGGACGGCGTGACCGCTCTGCTACCCGACCCGAACCTATTTCTCTACACCTACGTCCGACGCGAGGCGGTCCTGTCCAGCCAGATCGAGGGTACGCAGTCCTCCCTCTCTGACCTGCTTCTCTTCGAGCTTGACGAAGCGCCTGGAGTTCCTTTCGATGATGTGGTCGAGGTCTCCAACTACGTCGCCGCCCTCGAACACGGCATGGCCCGGCTTCATGATGGACTCCCGCTCTCGGGCCGTCTGTTGCGTGAGGTGCACCACCAGCTGCTCTACCGCGGGCGGGGAGTGGACAAACAGCCCGGAGAGTTCCGCAGGAGCCAGAACTGGGTCGGCGGAACCCGTCCCGGAAACGCCCACTTCGTGCCGCCGCCACCTCAGCACATACAGGACTGCATGGCCTCGCTGGAGCGTTTCGTACACGCCGAGGACGACGGATTCCCGACGCTCGTGAGGGCGGCGCTCGTCCACGTCCAATTCGAGACGATACATCCGTTCCTCGACGGCAACGGGCGTGTCGGGCGACTCCTGATCTCCATGATGCTCTACGACGACGAGATACTGGAGCAGCCGCTGTTGTACCTGAGCCACTACTTCAAGCAGCACCGCGACGAGTACTACCGTCTTCTCGACGCCGTGCGGACGGACGGAGACTGGGAGGCATGGCTCGACTTCTTTCTCGAAGGCGTCGAGGTCACGGCCGGAGCCGCAGTGAACACCGCCCACCGTCTGCTCGCCCTGTTCGGCAAGGACGCCGCAAGGGTTCAGGCTACCGGACGCGCCGCCGCGAACGCCCTGCGAGTCTTCGACGCATTCCGCGACCGTCCGCTCTCCACCATACCGGCGCTTGCCGAACAGACCGGGGCAAGCTACCCGACGGTGTCCCGCGCGGTCGAGGAGCTAGAGAGGCTCGGCATAGTGCGGGAGATCACGGGCAGAAAACGAGGGCGCATCTTCGCCTACACGGGCTACCTCGACATCCTGAACGAAGGAACGGAGCCGCTGTGGAGAAGGTTTGTGTGATAGCGCGAAGTCGAAAACAGGCCGGGAGTCTACGCCTCGGCACTGCCGACTTGGAGGAGTTGAGGTATGGCGGTTGAGTGGCGGGGGACTACTGTGGGGGAGATTGCATCGTCGAACCGGAATGCGCTTGTCGGCGGTCCATTCGGCTCGAACCTGGTGTCACGAGATTATGTTGATAGCTGAGTGCCTGTGATTCGCGGCCAAAACATGGGCGAACGCTGGATAGGTGGTGAGTTTGCTTATGTAACCGCCGAAAAAGCCGACTCCCTTTCCGCGAATATCGCACGCCCCGATGATGTCATATTTACTCAGCGCGGCACTCTTGGGCAGGTCGCAGTCGTCCCAAAAGATACCGCCGAACGTTATCTGATATCGCAAAGTCAGATGAAGCTGACGGTGAACGACTCAATAGCCGACCCGCTTTTCGTCTACTACGTATTCCAATCTGAGAAGCAACACGACTACGTACTGCAGAATGCAATCCAGACAGGGGTTCCTCACATAAACCTCGGAATTCTTCGTGACATCCTTATTCCCTTGCCGCCCATCGAAGAACAACGCGCAATCGCCCATATCCTCGGCACGCTGGACGACAAGATCGAGTTGAACCGCCGCATGAACGAGACGCTGGAGGAGATGGCGCGGGCGATCTTCAAGTCGTGGTTCGTGGACTTCGATCCCGTCCGCGCGAAGTCCGAGGGCCGAGACCCCGGCCTCCCCAAACACATAGCCGACCGCTTCCCCAACCGCTTCGAGGACTCCGAGTTGGGCGAGATCCCGGCGGGGTGGCGTGTGGAATCGCTGGACGGAATAGCTCACTTTCTCAATGGGCTGGCTCTTCAGAAGTACCCACCGGAGACTGACGAATACCTGCCCGCGATAAAGATTGCGGAGCTTCGCAAAGGCGTAACCGAGTCTAGTGGCAAGGCCAGTACCTAGATTCCATCAAAGTATGTCGTAGAGGACGGAGACGTTCTGTTCTCTTGGTCTGGGAGCCTCGAAGTCCAGTTGTGGACTGGCGGTCGAGGCGCATTGAATCAGCACCTTTTCCAAGTAACGTCGGAGAAGTACCCAAAGTGGTTCCCTCACTCTCGGCTCAAGCTACACTTGCCAGGATTCAGAAATACTGCCGCTGGCAAGGCGACGACGATGGGACACATAAAGAGACACCACCTGACGGACGCGCTTGCGCTCGTTCCGCCAGAGGCGACGATTCAAGCGATGGACGCAACAATGGCCCCTGTCATGGAGAAGGTATTCGTTAATCGTTTGGAAGCGTGCACCCTCGCCTCCATCCGCGACGCGCTGCTGCCACGCCTGATCTCAGGCGAGTTGCGCGTTGGGGAGACGGAGACGTTAGTGGAGGATGCGGTCTGATGGCTGTTCGCCCTCAGCACGAAGGACTCAAAGCAGCCAGATTGCTGATGGTATTGAGCAGTATCTCGCCGTTATTCATCCTCTGGGCGATTCGAGGTACATGTTTGATTCCGGATCCTTATTTCATAGCATTTTGCGTGGTGATGGTCGTATTACCCTATGGATTTCTCGGGCTGCGGATTAGAACAGCTAGGAGCTAGATGAGTGTTGCGAGGTTTGAGGGTAGAAAAGGGGCCATCCGACTCCCCACCACAAGGAGATGCGGATGGCCCGCACCCACCTTATCCCACGCCTCGCCCGCATGGAAGACGCCGCGAGCGTTC
>JBOHBL010000203.1:0-1094 GCA_050698295.1 Rubrobacteraceae bacterium
CCGCAGCACAGCCGCTTCACGCACTACTATTTCTATAGAGTACTCGACCCCTGATCCTGGGGCCGAAGTTCTCCCACAGGGAGCCGTCAGCAGATGAACCTGCGCCGCTTCTACGGCATCGCCCAGATCGAGTACTGCCGTAACTTCGTCTTCAAACCCACAAGATCTTCGAGCGCAGTTGTGAGCTGGGTCTCTGGCGGATGACGGCCCGGCAAGATCTCGGAGATCTTCGGCAGTCGATCGTACGAGCTACTTTTTCCAGGCACCGGGCTGCGCCTCGTCTACGAACTGGTCTCATCGCATAATCGATGAGATCAGGAGGTCTGTCCTTTGACGGTGAGGTTGAAACTGGCCGTCCACCGCTCCGCGGTGTAGTCCACGGTGAAGGCGCCGAAATGCTCCGGACGCCGCAGGAGCGGCTCGCCCTCGACGAACAGCGTGCCCCCCAAATCACCGGAGTCGACGACCTCGGTATCGAGATAGGTATAGCTGCCGCGGAAACCGATGCCGATCGGGGTCACGATCCGCAATGCGACCTCGACGCCCCGGCTCCGCGCCCGCTGGATGTTCAAAAAGCTCGACGTCGAACCGAAGACGAAGCCGATGAGATCGTCGAAATCCGCGGAGAAGTAGGTGGCGGAGATCTCCGCCGGATAATCGTCGAAGGGCAGGGGTTGATCGAAGCCGACCTCCCAGCTCTCCGAACGCTCGGGACCCAGGTCCGGGTTCCCGACCACGAAGGGGCTTCCCGTGCCGAAGTTCTCGATGAAGCTCGGCGCCTTGATGCCGGTCCCGTAGCTCGCGCGGAGCTTGGTCTCGATCGCCGGGAGGCGATAAGAGAGCCCGACGCGCGGGTTTATCTCGGTGCCGAAGGTCGAGCTTTCGTCGAGCCGGAACCCGGCGACCAGGGTCACCCGCTCGCGCCAGTCAAGGATCAACTGCGAGTAGAAGGCCTGCGCGTCGCGGCTCTCGTCGAGGCGGTTCGGCGCCCCGGAGCCCTGGAACAAGCGAGTTCTGCTCGAAGGACTCGTCCTCGGCGTAGCCGCCGAGGGTGATCGTCGGCGTGACGCCGGCGAGGGACGGCAGGAAGAAGG
>JBOHBL010000204.1:0-1084 GCA_050698295.1 Rubrobacteraceae bacterium
GCCAGTGCCCAGCCACCGAAAAGTTGAGCTTCCCCGAAGCGAACGCGGCCGGGAGATGCTTCGCCCCCGCCCCGTGGCTTGCCCGATGGTATTCCTCGACGAGCTCGTCCGTGACGAAGGCCGGGTCGTGGTAGGCGGTTTTTTCCAGGTAATGCCGGATGCTCGCTCGCGAGGCGAGCGCGTGGTACAGCGAGTCGCCGAGGACCGGGGCCTCGAACAGACCGTGCACCGCGTCTCCGAGCCGACCGCTCGGGCAGTCGAGGCTTCTGTATCCCGTCGGGCAGACGAGGACGACTTTGTTGAAGAGGCGCGGGTTCTTTACCATCGCCGGCATCGCGAGCGCGGCGGTGAGAGAGCTCGCCACGAGGTGCGTTCGCCTCCCGACCTCTTCGCGGGCGAAGTCCTCGATCTGGGCCGCTATATCTTCCGGCTGATACTCCCGATCCGGCTTCTCCGAAAGCCCGCACCCCAGAAGGTCGAGGGCGTAAACCCGAAACCGCTCTGACAGGGCGTCGAAGTTTTTCCTGAACTCGAACGAGGATGCTCCGGCGTAGATCCCATGCGCCATCAACAGCGGCGGCCCGTCCCCCGCGACGTTGTACGCGACGTCCCCCCCGCGCCACCCGTAATAACGGACCTCGCCCCCGAGCCGGCTGACGAGCCCCCTTCCAGCTCGCTCCAGCTTATTGTTCATCGCCGCAAGCCCACAGGCCACCGCCGCGCCCGCGAGCAACGCCTTCGCCGATTTGCCTTTCACGAATTTCTTCATTCCGGTGATATTAACCCAACTTTCGAAGCCACTCCGGTCGTGGACGCCATCCCGCTTGCGGATGGGGCGACGAAATTTCTCGGCTTTCAGTTTGAGCCGACCACAAAATATGGTACACAAACATGATATTCTGCAGCATGTTGAGGGCGGGAAGATCGCCTCGGAGGGAACATATTCAGGCTGTGACGAGGGATATATAATTGGCTGCGAGACGTCGTGTGACTGAAGGTGGGAGTACTCTGGAAGCCCCGATCGGAACAACCCTCGGCGGACGCTACAGGGCGCAAAGCGTCCTGGGCTCCGGTGGGATGGCGA
>JBOHBL010000205.1:0-1572 GCA_050698295.1 Rubrobacteraceae bacterium
GTCGAGACGATAGCTCGCCGACACGACCTCGCTCTTCGGATTCGTCGGGTCTTCGCGAAGCGGATACGCCGTGATCCGGGGCGCGCCTTTCTTTCCCCGCTTCTCACCGAGTCCGATATAGCCGAGATAAGCCGCCGCGACTTCCGGGAAGGTCGCGCTCTCGTCTATCGGCCGGGCGAGATCCGGGCGCATCGTCGCCGTGTAGTCCCTATTCAGTAACGCGAGCCGATCTTCGCCGCCATCGAAGGACGTATCGTATGCCCACTTTTTCAGCGAAGTATCCCTGTAAATATCTCGAATTCTGAGGAGCTTCTTTCCGATGTCGTGGAAGAGGAGCGCGTCCCTCAAAACTTCTTCTCTTTCGGGCGAGACGAAATCGAAGAAGGCGGCGCAATTGGCGACGTGTTCCTCGACGGAGATGAAGGCGATCTTCCTCAACGTTTTGCCCTCGGCAACGCCCACGATCTTGCCGGGAAGCGGAATCCTCGGTGCGGCCATTATTCCCCTTCCTTTCTCGGCTCTTCCCACCGGAGCGGCAATTTCGTCGAAGGGTTTTTCTTCTCCAGAGTCACTTCATAGCGGACTATGTTTGGGTGCCGGAAGTTGGCGGCCTCGATCTTCGCGGCCTCGGCGTTCAAACCGAGGTTTTCGTCCTCGAAGATGTCCTTCCACACCTCGTCCGGTGCAAGGAGCATGAGCGGGACCTGCCGCGCGTCGCGCATGTTCGGGAAGCCGAGTTGTCGTCGGACTTCTTCGAGGGTGCGCTGCCTCTCGCCTCCGAGGGCGAGACGGACGGTGGAGTCGTTGTCTTCGTCGCGGCCCGTGAAGATCCAGGCGCAACGCGGCGCGAGACGGACGGCCTGTCTCATGTTCAATGAGATGCTCTCCTTCACCTCCCCGCCTCCCCAGAAACGGTGCGGCGGCAAACCGCCGATGCGCGTCTCGCCGTCCCGCTCCTCGGAGAAGACAAGCTCTATGTTCGGCGTCCAGTCGCGCGTGATGAGGACGCCGCGCTCCCATAATTCCCGGTTCTCCGGGACGCGGTCGTGGACGTACCGGTAAAGCGCCTCGTCATGGAGATATTCCACGCCACGCTCCGCTCTCTCGACGCTCGGAGGCGCGTTCATGGCGTTTATGCTCCGCTTCGTCTCCGGTGAGATCTCGGCTCCTTCTTCGAGCTTTTCAGCGAAGGGAGGGACTTCCCACTCCTCGTCGAGCATGAGAAAAACCTCGCCGATCTCTTCCTCCTCACCATCCCTTTTCCCCCTTCTCGCGCAGCGTCCGATTTGCTGCACGAACCCGTCCGGATCGAGCATGAAATCTCCCCGCCCCGCGCCGCAAAACATGACCTCGGCGGAGATGTCCACCCCGACCTCCATCGCATGCGTCGCCAGCAAAAGGTATGGCTCCTTCTCTTTATCCAGTTTCAGAAGCCGCGCCAAAACGCGCTTGCGATGCCCCGGCAACTGCCCGCCATGATAGGCAAGCACGGAGCCGGATACGCTTTCGCCCTCGACGCGGGCCATTTCCCCGCCCAATTCGTCGCGGAGTTTCTTCCACGCGGATTGAAAA
>JBOHBL010000206.1:0-1079 GCA_050698295.1 Rubrobacteraceae bacterium
GTGCGGCGGCTCGTCTTCGCGCTCTCGGCGGACGAGGCGGAGGTGGTTCGGAACCACCGGTGGGCGGCCCGGGAGGTCGCGGAGGCGCTTCGTGGCGGCGCGGACTGCGCGTTTGCGACCATCGGCGACCCGAACGTGTACTCGACGTTTACGTATCTCGCGCGGCGCGTTCGGGAGGAGCTTCCGGGGGTGGAGGTGCGCACGGTTCCCGGCATCACCGCCATGCAAGACCTCGCCTCCCGCGGCGGAACGGCGCTCGTCGAGGGCGGCGAGAGGCTCGTCCTCCTTCCGTTTATCGGGGAAGCGGAAAGGCTCCGGGAGGCTTTCGCCTCCGGCGAGACGGTCGTTTGTTACAAGGGCGGGGGCCGGATGCCCGAGGTGATGCGGCTCGCGAGGGAGGCGGGACGGTTCGAGGGGGCGGTGTACGGGGCGAGGCTCGGCGGCGAGGGCGAGAAGGTCGGCCCGCTCGAAGAGGTGGACGGCAAGCTCCCGTACCTCTCGACTGTCATCTTCAACGGCAAAGGAGGCGAGTCCGGTGGATGAGAGACGCGCGGCGAAGGTGTGGTTCATCGGGGCGGGGCCGGGGGCCGAAGACCTCATAACGGTGCGCGGGGCGCGGCTCATCGGCGAGGCCGACGTCGTCGTGTGGGCGCGGAGCCTCGTGAGCGCGGAGATTCTCGAATACGCCCGCGAAGACGCCGAGGTCATCGAGTCGTCCGACATCCCGCTCGAAGGGGTGCGGGCGGTTTACGAGCGGGCGGTGCGGGAGGGGCTTCGGGTGGCGCGGGTGCATTCGGGAGACCCGAGCGTGTACGGGGCGGTGATGGAGCAGATCGAGGCGTGCGAGAAGGTCGGACTCGAGTGGGAGATGGTCCCGGGGGTCTCGTCGTTCTCGGCTGCCGCGGCGGCGGTCGGAAGGGAACTCACGGTCCCGGAGGTCGCGCAGTCCGTCATTTTGACGCGCCGGGCGAGCCGGACGCCGATGCCCGCCGGGGAGGACATAAAGTCCTTCGCCCGCCACGGGACGACGATGGCGATCTTCCTCTCAGCCGCGAAGCCCCGCGAACTCGAAGATGACC
>JBOHBL010000207.1:0-6050 GCA_050698295.1 Rubrobacteraceae bacterium
CTTCCGGCCTCTTTGAGGTCGTCATACAAGCTCGTCAGAGCGACCGCGCGCCGCACGGGTTTCGGCGCGACTATGGTCCCGATGCCGCGCCTACGGACGAGCAAACCCTTCTCGACCAACTTCTTGATAGCTTCTCGCATCGTCGGGCGACTTATGCCGAGCTGCTCGGCGAGTGATATCTCACCCTCCAGCCTGCTCCCCCTCGGCAACCTCCCGTCCTCTATGGCCTCCTCCAAAACCCGCGCCGCCTGATGGTACAAAGGCACCGGACTCGCGGGATCCAACCTGACGCCACCTAAACCGCTCGCCATCCAAACCTCCGCCTCATGCTCTCATCCTTCTCTTTGTACAAATGTCTTGACATCAACATATCACGTCCTCAAGAATCTGTCCAGACGTTGACGAGAAAAAATCGAAAAAAGTCGAGGGGGTAGGGCTCGTCCGCTTGTTTCGCGCGGAAGCGGGGAGGGGTTGGTCTGTTGTGGGTTTCTAGGTTTCCGTTTGGAAGAGGATTTTTCCGGCGGAGACTTCTCCGTGGGCGACTCCGCTCACGGCGTGCTCTTCGGGGTTGGTGACGACGACGGGGGTTATGGGGTCGTAGCCGTCGGCGCGTATCTTTTCGAGGTCGAAGCGGACGATGGGTTCTCCGGCCTCGACCCGTTCGCCTTGCTTCGCGAGCTTCTCGAAGCCTTCGCCGCGCATTTCGATGGTGTCGAGGCCGATGTGGACTATGAGTTCGACGCCGCCGTCCGACTCGATGCCGAAGGCATGGCCGCCCTCGAAGAGCTTTACGAGGTTGCCGGAGATCGGCGCGAGGACTTCGCCGCTTTCGGAAGGGATTATCGCCGCCCCGTCCCCCGCCATGCCTTCCGCGAAGACCTCGTCCGGCACGTCGGAAAGGGGAACGACCGTGCCGGAGATCGGCGCCAGAATCTCCATCAACTATCTCCTCTCAAAATGCGGTTGATCCTCTCGGCGATCCTGTCGGACTGCGTGCCCATCACGACCTGGGCGACCTTGCCTCTCTTCACGACACCGGACGCTCCGAGTTCTCGAAGCCGGGCGTCGTCTATCCTCTCCGGGTCATCAACGAACAGGCGCAGCCTCGTGATGCACCCCTCGCAGCTCTCGACGTTGGAATTTCCGCCGAGGGCTTCGAGGACGTTTTCGGCGAGTATGTCGTCGCTGTCGCGGTCGGTCTCGCCGGTTGCGGAAGTGGCCGGAGCGGTGTCGCGCTGGCTTTCGGGGAGGATCCAATCGGCGGAGAGTCCGGTCGAAGCCTCGCCGCGCCCCGGAGTGGCGAGGTCGAAGGTCTTTATGAAGAAGCTGAAGACGACGTAATAGACGACGAAGTAGACGAGTCCCACCAGCAGCAAGAGCAGCGGCCTATCCGTGTTCTCCGCGCCGAAGTTGAGCGCGTAGTCTATAAAGCCGGCGGAGAAACCGAACCCTATCTGTATGCCGAGCAGCGTCGTGATGGCCATCGAGAGGCCGGTCAGGACGGCGTGGACCAGATACAACAGCGGCGCCACGAACAGGAAGGCGAACTCGATGGGTTCGGTGATGCCGGTCAGGAAAGAGGCGAACGCCGCCGAAAGCAATATGCCCGAGGCAACCTTCGGGAAGTGGGCATGCCGGACCATCGCCAGACAGGCCGCCGGCAGCCCGAACATCATCACCGGGAAGAACCCGGCCAGAAACGAGCCCGCGTCCGGGTCCCCGGCGAAGTAGCGCGTGATCTCGCCGTTCACCACCCCCTCCGGCCCTTCGAAGCTGCCAAGCTGGAACCAGATGTAGGTGTTTATCACGTGGTGCATCCCGAACGGAATCAATAACCGGTTGATGAACCCGTAAAGCCCGGTGCCGATGGCGCCCAAACCCACGATGGCCTGGCCGAGGGCGTCCACCGCGGCCCCAACCGGAGGCCAGATGAAACCGAAGACCACGCCGAGCAACAAAGCCGCCAGCGCCGTGATTATGGGCACGAAGCGCCTACCCCCAAAGAACGCCAGATAGTCCGGTAGCCGGATGTCGCTGTAGCGACGATACAAACCGGCGGCCACAAGCCCCATCAAAATTCCCGAGAGCACGCCCATACGGACTATGGGTTCTTGATCCTCCGTGCCCAACTCCGTCGCTAGAGAGTTGAACACCGCGGCGAAGACGAAGTAGCCCACAAGCGCCGCCAGGCCCGCCGCGCCAGCCCCGCCAGTGAGCCCCACCGCCACGCCGATGGCGAACAATACGGACAGGTTGGCGAAGACGGCGTCGCCCGCCGCCGCCATCCACGGTAGCCCCAGGAGGTCATCCTGCCCCAGCCTCAAGAGCAACGCCGCCGCCGGCAACACCGCTATCGGCAACATCAGCGCCCGCCCCACGCTTTGCAACGCCGCAAGCGCCCGATCCCAAACGCTCATCCCAGCAGCAGAACCGCCCGCAGCCGTAGAAGACATGGAAATCTCCTCTCCCCAAAACCTCAACATCAGCTCGTTGTGCGGACTGTACTACTACGCGGTCTCTGGAGCAACACGTTCAGATTTTGAACATTCGTTCTTGACAAGAACATAAGTCACGTATATCTTGTTGAGCAGGTGATGAAGTGGAGAGGAAGGAGAGAGTTGATGGGGTTGTTGGGGACGTTGATCCTGGTTTTGGCGATGCTGTGGATTCTCCAGATCGTCGGCACGCACTTCCAGATGAGGCACTACAGGCAGGTGCTCGGAGGCATCACGCGCGCCGAGACCGAGGGCTACGTCGGGGTCGGGAACGCCAAAGCTAGCTTCGGCAAAGGCGTGCTTTTGATCCTGGTGGTAAACCCGGACGGCGAGGTCGCGAGGGCGCTCAGGATGCGCGGCAGGACCGTCTTCGCGCGGTTCACCGAAGCTCCCGGTTTGGTCGGGGCGAGTCTCGAAGAGCTGAAGGACGGGGATCGGGAAGACCCTTACGAGTCCGCGACCATGCTCGCGACGGCGAGGGCCGTGGAGCAAATAGAAAGGATCATGGAGGAAAAGAAGACCGAAGCCGTCGCCGTGAGCTAGAGGGACGGACCACAAGGGACAAGGAGGAGAAACATGGAAGGGGTATTCCTGGCGTTGCTCCAGGGCAACGGCGAGGAACAGGCGACCGCCGAAGCGGGCGGAATACTCGGCGCTCTGGGGAACGCGGCCGAGTGGTTCATCGGGCTCTTTCAGGCCGGTGGTGATGTATTTGTCGGTTTCGTAACGGGGATCATACCGCTCCTGATCGTGCTGCTCACGGCGTTCTACACGCTGGTGAACCTGATCGGGGAGCATCGGGTGCAGCGCGCGGCGCGGTTCGCGGCGGGCAATATTTTGACGAGGTACTCGTTGCTGCCGCTGCTCGCGGTGTTCTTCCTGACGAACCCGATGGCGTACACCTTCGGGACGTTTCTGGAGGAGAAATACAAGCCCGCGTTCTACGACTCGGCGGTCTCGTTCGTGCATCCGCCGCTGGGACTCTTTCCGCACGTCAACCCGGCGGAGTTGTTCGTGTGGTTGGGCGTGGCGAGGGGATTGCAGCAGGTCGACCTGCCGTTGGGACCGCTCGCGATCCGGTACCTCATAGCGGGTCTGATCGTGATCTTCATCCGCGGCGTCGTCACTCAGTTCATAACTATGTTCCTGGCGCGCCGTCAGGGCGTGGAACTCTAGGAGGCGCGTGATGCAGGAAAGGACGTTCAGAGCCGTCAGGGTCGAGCGCGGTTCCCAGGGTTGGGGCGGACCGCTCGTCATCCAACCGACGGCCGAGAAAGACAAAATAGTCGCCGTCACCGGGGGAGGAATACCGGAGGTGGCAAGAAGAATGGCCGAACTCACCGGCGCCGAAGCCGTGGATGGGTTCCGCGCTCCGCCGCCAGAGAGCGAGATAGCCGCCGTCGTCGTGGATTGCGGAGGGACGGCGAGGGCGGGCGTCTACCCGCGCAAGCGCATCCCGACCATCAACCTCACGCCCGTCGGGCAGGCGGGGCCGCTGGCGCAGTTCATCACGGAGGACATCTACGTCTCCGGCGTCAGGCCGGACAACGTTAGCCTCGCCGACGAGTCCGAAGAGACCTCCGCCGCCGCGGAAGCCGGCGGCGACCGGTCCACGATGGACTCTCCGTTCGCCATGTCGAGGTCCGGAGCGACCGCCGAAGCCGCGCAGCCGGAGATGGGCACCGGGCTCACCGGCTTTATCGCCCGTTTCGGGAGGGGGATCGGCGGTGTGGTCGGGGTGCTGTTCCAGAGCGGGCGCCAGTCCATAGACACCGTCATAAGAAACGTCCTGCCGTTCATGGCGTTCGTCTGTCTGCTCATCGGGCTCATCACCGCTTCGGGGTTGGGAGATGTGATCGCCAACTTCCTCTCGCCTCTTGCCGGAAACCTCGCGGGGCTTTTGATCCTCTCGCTCATCGTGGGCCTGCCGTTCCTTTCGCCGGTGCTTGGGCCGGGGGCCGTCATCGCGCAGGTCATCGGGGTGATCATCGGCGACCAGATCGGTCGCGGAGCCATCGACCCGCAGTTCGCCCTGCCGGCGCTGTTCGCGTACAACGTTCAGGTCGGATGCGACTTCGTCCCGGTCGGACTCGCGCTCGGAGAAGCGCAGCCGAAGACCATTGAGATCGGGGTCCCGGCGGTGCTGTTTTCGCGCCAGATCACCGGCCCGATAGCCGTGATCATCGGCTGGCTGTTCAGCTTCGGACTCTACTCTTAGAAAGGCAGGCATGGCGCAAACCATCTACTCGACGGAGGTGACGGAGATAGGACCGGAGGTCCCGGACTTCCTCGGCGAGGGACTTTTGATCCTCTTCGAGAAAGGCGCCCCTCCGGAACTCGCCGAGATTTCGGTCCTCCACGCACCGACTTCCCGCAGGGACGAGCCGCCCGAACCGGGAGATTTAGTCGTCATCGGCCCGTGCGAGTTCCGCATCACGGCCATCGGCGAGAAAGCCTGGAAGAACGTCGAGGACCTCGGACACGCCTGCTTCAAGTTCAACGGGAACGACGAAGCCGAGCTGCCCGGCGAGATCTGCCTCGAACAGCCCGGAGACCGCGACCTGAACGAGCTCATCACACCGGGCGTGAAGATCGAGATAAAGTCGAACGGAGAGCGCGATGCCTCTTAGGGACAGACTCGAAGCCCTCGAACGCGCCGGCGCCCCGATCAAAGTCGGACTCGTCGGAGCGGGACAGATGGGACGGGGCTTTATAGCGCAGGTCGCGAACATCCCCGGCATGGAGGTCACCGCCGCCGCCGACATAAACCCCGACCTCGCCGCCGAAGCCTTCCGCCGCGCCGGACAAAAACCGTCCTTCAGCCCGAACGGAAGCTCCGGCGGCCCCGCCATAACCGACGACGCGAGCGAGGTCGCCCGCTCCGAGCGGGTGGACGTGGTCGTCGAGGCGACCGGCGTCCCGGAGGTCGGCGCTCGCGTCGCCTACGAGTCCATCCAGGGCGGCAAGCACGTCGTCATGCTCAACGTCGAGACGGACATAACCGTCGGCGCGACGCTCCGGCGTATGGCCGGGAGCGCGGGCGTCGTGTACACGGGTTCAGCCGGAGACGAACCCGGCGCGATCATGGAACTGTTCGATTTCGCCCGCTCTCTCGGTTTCGAGGTCGTGGTCGCCGGGAAGGGCAAGAACAACCCTCTCGACTTCTCAGCCACCCCCGACTCTCTCGCCGAAGAAGCCGAGCGTAAAAAGATGAACCCGAAGATGCTCGCCTCGTTCGTGGACGGGACGAAGACGATGGTCGAGATGGGCGCCGTCGCCAACGCCACCGGCTTCGTCCCGGACATCCCCGGCATGCACGGCCCCGAGGAGATCGACCCGAACAACCTCCCCAACCTCTTCGGACTGAAAAAGGACGGCGGCATCCTCTCTTCCTTCGGAGTGGTGGATTACGCGCGCGGCGTCGCGCCGGGAGTCTTCATCATCGTAAAAAGCGAGCCGGGCGACGCGCGCGACACGCTGGCGTATCTCGGGCAGGGCGCGGGACCGAACCACGTCTTTTACCGCCCGTACCACCTCACGAGTTTGGAGACCCCG
>JBOHBL010000208.1:0-1629 GCA_050698295.1 Rubrobacteraceae bacterium
CTGTCGGTGGCGGCCGCGCGAGCAGACCGCGCCGATCTACTCGCTAAGATTCAGGTCGACGCGCTCGACGGTGACCGGGACGCCCAGGACCGTCGTCTCGAAGGGCACCGCCAGGTTCTCGTCGATCATCGTGAACCAGCCCGTGATCTGCTCCGACTCGTTGTAGGCGTCGACCGTCGCCTCCTCGATCATCTCCTCGAGCCTCGCCTTGCTAACGTGGGGGAGCCGCCGGTTCTTTGGCTTCATGGCTCTCACGTGAAGCCGTCCAGTTCCTTGAGCGATCGCAGCACGTCCTGGTCGTACTCGACGACGATCTCATCTCCAGGCTCCGCGTACCCGAAGGGCGCCTCGCCTCTCGCGTAGCCGATGCCGCGGTAGCCACGCAGGCGCTTCTCGAACATCCGCAGCAGCATGGGAACCTCGCGATCAACGTAGTCGAAGATGCGGACCTCCTTCTTCGCGCGGTGGAGGCGGGCAGGCGGCCCGTGTACTGGATAAACGTCCGCTTCCACGACACCGGCAGCGCCAGGAAGAGCGTGTCGAGACGTGCGTCGTCAAACCCTTCACCGATGTACCGTCCCGTCGCAAGCACGAGCCTTTCCTCGGCGTCCGGAATCGCGGCGAGCTGCTCCTTCGCCTCGCGCCGCTCCTTGGCGCTCATCCCACCCTGGAGCACGACGACATGCCGGGCGATTTTCTCCAGACGGGCAGCGAAATACTCGAGGTGGTCCTTCCGCTCGGTCAGCAGGATCGGAGAGCGCCCCTGCTCGAGCGCCTGGAGCACATCATCGAGGATGAGCCGGTTGCGCTTCTCGTTGGCCGCGAGTGCGGCGTACAGCTCCTGGATGCTCGGCGTCTTCTCGCTCGACGTCTCGAAGCCCGCCAATCGAAGCCAGCTCGGCCTGAAGCGCACCGAGGCGCAGCCGCGAATCCGCTTGCTCGGCCGATCTCCTCGGCCTTCTCGTAGCAACCGGCGAGGAACGTTTCGTAGAGGCGCACGGCCCGCTGCGGGTTGGCTTCCACGAGCTTCTCGACTGCGCCGGCAGCCCTCTCGAGGTCCGAGACGAAGTCCCAGCTTGCGTTGTAGTTGATGAATCTCCCCGGACAGAGCGCGTCCTCGATCATCGATTCGGCCGCGTCTCGGGCTCCTCTTGACTTCTTCATCTTCGTCGCCCTGTTCCTTTCACCAACGAGAATAGCAATTACAATAATATCCAACAACTCCGATGCTCAACTCGCTACCCGCGGGTCCGTTAATAGAGCTTGCCGATAGTTCGCTTTTAGGCGAACATCGCTCATGCAGGTTATCCACTACCTCACCGCCGACAATAAAGACCTCTACCAAGACTGGCTCGACGGACTGCGCGATCTACGCGCCCGCATCGCAATTCAGCGGCGCGTTGACCGGCTAAGCAGTGGCCATTTTGGCGACCACAAGTTTGTCGGGGCGGGGTGTGGGAACTGCGGATTGATATCGGCGCAGGCTATCGCGTGTACTATGCCCGAGCTGGGCAAACGCTGGTACTGCTGCTGTGCGGCGGTGACAAGCGTTCGCAAGACGCGGACATTGAGCGCGCCGTGCAGTGCTGGCAGGACTATCAACGGAGGCTACCATGAGCAACACACCGT
>JBOHBL010000209.1:0-1009 GCA_050698295.1 Rubrobacteraceae bacterium
GCCAACGCGTCCCGCCCGCCTCCGACCCGGCTGCGGAGCTCCCGGACTCGGTCGCTGCCGCCGTCACCGCCGGTCGCCGCAACGCCGACCTCGCCCTCACCGTCGTCCGCAGCTACGGCATCGCCGAGACCAACGAGACGTACGCCGTCCGGCTGATGTCCAGCCTCATCCACGGCTACATCACCCTCGAGCTCGCCGGCACCTTCGCTCACAGCGACCCGCCGAGCGCGACCACATGGCCGGAGGCCCTCGAGGACCTGGCCCGTACCCTCAGGCGGAGAGCGGCTGGCCACAGTCGCTGATCCCGGATTGAGAGCCGCGACCCACTCAGGCAGCTCGGTGACTAGATGAAACCAACTTCGAACCCGTACGCAGTCTCGCCTGACCTGAGTCCGTGCTTACGGATCGCTAAGCCGCGAGGATGCACCATGGACGGCAAGATCACGTAGGTCGAGCAAGCCGCCGCAACAACTGTGGCCGAAGTGTCGACGAAATCAGGGTGCGACCAGACCTAATAGTGAGAGAGTTGAGACGTGAGTGAGGCGACCAACGACATCATCGACCTTGGCTACCGCGCCGAAGACATGGATCGTCAAGAGCTGGAGAGGATCACGATCCTGACAGCGCGCGAGCAAGGGATCCTGAAGAAGTTAAAGAGTCCAGGGCAGCGCCTCCTCATCGGGCCGCGGGGAAGCGGGAAGAGCACCTACCTACGGTTGGCTCAGTACGGCTTGCTAGACGAGCGCGTCGCGCTGCCCATTTACGTCAATTACGCGAAGTCACTCTCATTGGAGCCCGACCTTCGACGTGACCCCTCTGCCCTGGCCTTCTTTCGGCAATGGGTTCTGGCGCTAATACTGCGTGGTTTGGAAGGCGCGCGTGAGAGTGCAGGACTCGAGGTGTCGGATGATATGCGTGAGCGACTCGAAACCGCATCCGAGGTCGCGAAAGCCGTGGAGACCAGACGAGCGTACAAGGCTCCGCCTAGTGACTTCACCCTAACTGAAGT
>JBOHBL010000210.1:0-1379 GCA_050698295.1 Rubrobacteraceae bacterium
CCGGGACACTGCGGAATCTCACCAACAGCCCGCTGCTCGACTGGAACCCCGCCTGGTCGCACGACGGCACCAGGATCGTCTTCCAGAGGCGAGGCAGCGACAACGCATTCAACATCTGGACCATGAACGCCGACGGAAAGAACCAGATGCAGCGCACGCGCGCCGGGGGGAATACCGAGCCCGCCTGGTCGGTGCCGTTGCCCGGTGCCCTCGACGGCAAGATCGTCTACAGGCACAGCGCCGCGGACCTTTGGACCATGAATCCCGACAGCACCGACCAGGCCCACCTGAGATTCTCGTGTCCGGCCGAGAACGGCGGTGTCTGCGACAGGAGCATAGGCATCCCCACCTTCTCGCCTGACGGCGTGAAGGTTGCCTTCGACTACTCGGGCGACATCTACTGGACGTACTCCTCCGGGGTGGATCCGAACACCGGAACCATCCCCGCCGCGTACCCAATATTGCGCGACGAGAAGAACACGGAGGATCCGATCGACGATACGGAGTACCCGGGCGACGAGCGGATGGCCGCCTGGTCGCCCGACGGCAACAAGATCGCCTTCCAGCACAACGGCAATGTCCCCGGCGGTGCCTACAATATCTATACGGCGAACGCCGACGGCAGCAGCACACAGGCTACCCGGATCACTGAGGATGGCGGAACAAACCCCGACTGGCAACAGGATTCCATCCCGCCGCAGACCACTATCACCTCCGGCCCGACAGGCGCCACCAATCTCACCTCGGCCAGCTTCTCCTTCGCCTCCTCCGAGGCGGGTTCCACCTTCGAGTGCAGCCTCGACGGCGGCCCCTTCGCCGGCTGCGCCTCCCCGGAGAGTTATCCCGGGTTGGACAATGGCTCCCACACCTTCCAGGTGAAGGCGACCGATGTCGCGGGAAACGTGGACGAAAGTCCCGCGACCCGCACTTTCACGGTGGACATCGTTGCTCCCACAGGTGGAATCAAGATCAACAACGGCGCACCAAAGACGAAGAGCCTCCGGGTCAGGCTGACGCTGAACGCCACCGACTCCGCCAGCGGTGTGGCGAGAATGTGCGTCTCGAACACCTCGACATGCTCGGCGTGGCAGGCATACGCGACGAGCAAATCGTGGAAGCTCTCGGGCAAGAAGGCCGGGGCGAGGACGGTGTACGTCCGCTACGAGGACGGGGCGGGCAACGTCTCGGCCCTTTATCGGGATACGATCCGGTACGCCCCGAAGAAGAGAAGGTAGCGGCGGCAATGCGGAAGCGACGAAATTCCCGAGATCCGCCCCGGACAGTGAATGTCCGGTGAGAGAAACAAAATTCAGTCTGGAAAGGAGAAACATATGTCGTCATCGAAACTGGCTCGACTCGGCGGATCTGCTGTCTTGCTG
>JBOHBL010000211.1:0-2075 GCA_050698295.1 Rubrobacteraceae bacterium
CGAAGAGGTGATGGTAGCGAAACCAGCGGCGCCTGTCGTCCAGCCCGACGACAAACAGGTTGCCTCGCTCCAGAGCCTCCAACGTCACGCCGCCTTCCCCCCCGTCGGTGAGGAAATCACACAGCGGACCGCACATACGGTCGAGGATGGAAGTCTCGAGCAGGAAGCTCCGGACAGGTTCGGGCTGGCGCTGCAAAACCTCCTCGACGAGATAGTCCACGATGTAGCGGTTGTCCCCGGCGAAAGCCCTTATGAATCCGGAAACATCCTCCCGCCCCCGCATCGAGAGCGCCGCCAACTGCAAGCCCGCGATCCAGCCTTCAGTGCGGTCCTCCAGCGCGGCGATGTCTTCCTCCGAGAGACTTAGGCCCATCACCCCTTCGAGAAATTCGGCGGCTTCGGAGAGGGTGAAACGCAAGTCGGCGGCGCGCAGCTCGGTCATCTGGCCCCGGACGCGCAACCGGGCCAGGGGTAGATTCGGATCCTCTCGGCTGGCAATCACCAGGCGCATCAGTGGCGGCTGGTGCTCGATCAGAAAGGCGAGGGCGTCGTCAACCAACTTGGCGTCAATAACGTGGTAGTCGTCGAGGACGAGGACGAAATCTTCCTCGACGGCGGTGATCTCATTGAGCAGGCTCGTCAGGATCGATTCGGTCGGCGGAGGCTGGGGGGATCGGAGCGCAACCAGCGCCCCTTCTCCAATGTTCGCCGCGATTGTCCGCAAGGCAGCGACGAGGTAAGCCAGAAAACGTGTGGGATCGTTATCCCCTTCGTCCAGCGACAGCCAGGCGGCCGCTAGCTCGCAACCGGCGACCCATTCGCTGAGGAGCGTGGTTTTGCCAAAGCCGGCGGGGGCGGAGATGAGAGTCAGTCTGCGGTCGAGACCCTCGTTCAGACGCTCGATCAGGCGTGGGCGGAGGACGACTTCAGGCCGAGGTGGGGGAACATAAAGTTTAGTGGCTAGGATCGGCGTGGACACGGATCAACTATAAAACACACGCGCCCGGCCCCCAACCGCTTCCCCGGAAACATAAACGGCGGCGTCCACAGCGACTTCATCGAGTTCGACTTCGGCGGCACCGACGAGCTGGAGGAAGCCTTCGACGAAGGCGAAGCCATGTTGAAAGGAAATCGGCTGACCTTTGTACTCCGGTACTATCGGGGCGACGAGTTCACTTTCCACTGCGAGCGGAGGGCATAGACGCTCCGCGCATTTCGACCGGAAAGAAGAATATAATCCACTCTTCATGGGGCATCGAGCGTGACCGAAGGAACCGAAAGGGACGCGGGAAGGTGGGCCGCTCTCAGCTTGCTCGCCGTCGCGCTCATCCTCGCGATGACGACGTGGTTCTCGGCCTCGGCGGTGGTGCCGCAACTGAGGGAGGAGTGGAGCCTGTCCGGCAGCTCCGCCGCGTGGCTGACCATGGCGGTGCAGCTCGGGTTCGTGTGCGGGGCTGTGGTATCGAGCGTGTTCAACCTGGCGGACATCGTCTCTCCGAGGTATGTGATCCTGGGCGGAGCGGCCGGAGCCGCCGTCTTGAACACTCTCTTCGGCCTCGCGGGCGGGGCAGCTCTCGGCGTTCCGCTCCGCTTTTTGACCGGGTTCTTTCTGGCGGGGGTTTATCCGCCCGCGCTCAAGCTCATGTCCACGTGGTTCAAAAAGGGACGTGGCGTCGCGCTCGGCGTGCTCGTCGGCGCGTTGACGGTCGGCTCGGCGATGCCCCACCTCGTCAACGGCCTCGGCGGCCTCGACTGGGGAGTGGTGATCTTCGCCACCTCGGTCCTGACCCTGCTCGGCGGTCTCATCGCGGGGTTCGTGGTGCGGGACGGACCGCTCCCCTTCCCCAAAGCGGTCTTTGATCCCCGCCAGGCGGGAGCGTTGTTCACGAACCGGGGCGTACGGCTCGCGTCTTTCGGGTATTTCGGGCATATGTGGGAGCTGTACGCGATGTGGGCGTGGTTCCTCGTCTTCTTCTCCGACGCGCTCGCGAGGGTCGGAGCGCCCGTCGGCTCGTCGGCGGCGTACGCGACCTTCGCGGTCATCGGGATCGGCGGAATAGGTTGCTGGGTCGGGG
>JBOHBL010000212.1:0-2813 GCA_050698295.1 Rubrobacteraceae bacterium
CTCCTCCTCTTTTTTCACCCGAACTCCGCCGAAGCTCTCCAGAGCAAAGCCTTCGGTTCGGTGACCGTCGAGACTGGGGAGGTCGCCGAAGGCGGAGTCTCGACCAGCGTCGGGGACATCGAAGTCCTCGGTTCGGTCGAGGGCGACGTGGAGGCGGCCTCCGGAAACGTCTCTATACGCGGTCCCGTGGACGGCGACGTGAGCGTGATGGCGGGGAATGTCGAGGTCGAGGCGCCGGTGGACGGGGAGATCGAGGCCGGTTTCGGCAACGTGTACATAAACTCCGAAGTGGACGGCGATGTGACCGTGGAGCGCGGAAATGTCGAGCTCGGGCCGGAGACCAGGATCTCCGGCAGCATAAACCACGGGAGCGGGAGCTTCGTCGCCGCTCCGGGGGCCGAGTTCGACGGAACGAGGGCCGGGATGGCCTCCGACTTCGACGACGAATCCGAAGGCTCGGACCTGCTCGGCTTTATCGGGTGGACGTTGTCGACCGCGCTCTTCGCCGCCGTGTGCGTCCTCGCGGCGGTTTTGATTCCGCGTCCGCTGACCGCTTCCTCGCGCCAGGTCGGGGAGAAGCCGCTCTGGTCGATGGCGGCGGGAGTCGGGTCGGTCGTCGCCGCAATGGTCCTGTTCGTGGTGCTTCTAATCTCCGGGATCGGGATACCGATCCTCATCCTGCTCGCCCCTCTTTACCTGGGTTTCGTGTTTTTCGGGGCGGTGGTAGTCGCGTATTTCATCGGGAGAAAAGTCGTGATGGCGACCGGGAGATACCGCTCCGGGAATACTCTGGCCGCTGTTATCGGGGCCGTCATCCTGGCCGCCGTTCATTTCCTGCCGCTCGGGTTCTTGCTGTTGTGTTTGATCTCTCTCTTCGGGGCCGGAGCCGCCATCATGGCGATCTTCTCCGGCAGACGCCCCCGAACCTACGCACGCGCCGAATATAATCGGGCGCGTGATCAAAGGCCGTAGAAGAATCCTCGTCGTCGGGTGCGGAGGCGCCGGCAAGTCCACTTTCTCGAAGCGCCTCGGAGAGATGATGGTCGTTCGGCCTGTACGAAAGTCCGGGGAGCAACGGTACTCTCGACCGGCGCGAAAGGTCTTCTCAGGCTCTAAACTTGGAGGCGCGGGGTTTTCCGAGAACCGGGAGGTGTTTCAGGTGGGAGATGGATTTCGGGTGGAGCAGATTGATCACGTCGAGCTTTTCGTCCCGGATCGCCACGAAGCGGCGAGGTGGTGCGAACGGGTCTTCGGACTGAAAATAATGAGCGACTTCGAGGACTGGGCCACACAGGGCGGGCCGCTGATGGTTTCGAGTGGCAACGGAACGAAGCTGGCGCTCTTCGAGGGGGAACCTCAAGGAGAGAACGAATCCGTCGGGTTTCGGAGAGTCGCCTTCCGTACCGGCGGCGAGGGGTTCATCGAGTTCCTCGACAGGCTGGCGAAACTCGACGTCCGGAGCCGTGCGACCGACCACGACAAAGCCTACTCGGTCTATTTTTCGGACCCGTACGGAAACGACTTCGAGGTGACCACGTACGATCACGGTTGTGTTTCGGAACGCCTCGACGGCTGAAGGGAGGAGCTTTGCAGACGAAAACCGGTTTCGTCCGGGCCGCGAGCTTCGAGGAACTGAAAGAGAAGGGCCGGCTCGCTGTTCGGGCCGGCGGGAAGTCGCTTGCGCTGTTTTACGAGGGCGGCGAGGTCTACGCGGTGGACAACCGCTGTCCGCACATGGGCTTCCCGCTTGACCGGGGCTCCATCCACGACGGCATCCTGACCTGCCACTGGCACCACGCCCGCTTCGACCTGGAGAGCGGCGGTACCTTCGACCAGTTCGCCGACGACGCGAGCGTGTTCGCGACAGAGGTGCGGGATGGAGAAATCTGGATTGACCTCTCCCCGCGCGGAGACTGGAGGGAGTACAGACGCAAGCGTCTTCTCGACGGCCTCGAACGGAGCATCTCGCTCGTGATGGCGAAGGCGGTGATCTCGTTGTTGGACGGCGGCGAGGACCCCGCCGAGCCGTTCCGCGACGGTCTCCTCTTCGGCGTCCGCTACCGCCGGGGCGGCTGGGGACAGGGGCTCACGATGCACACGTGCATGATGAACCTGATCCCAAACCTCGCCCCCCACGACCGGCCCCGCGCCCTCTACCACGGTCTCGCCGCCGTCGCCCGCGACTCCGACGGCATGCCGCCGCGCTTCAAGCTCGAACCCCTTCCCGAGACCTCCGCGGACGCCGCCACGCTCAAACGCTGGCTGCGTCGCTTCGTGGAGGTCCGCGACGCCGAAGGCGCCGAGCGTTGCATCGTCTCGGCTGTCAGGGGCGGGGCGAGCGGGGCCGGGCTCGCCGACATGCTCTTCTCGGCGGCCACGGACCACCGCTACATCGACATCGGACACCCCCTCGACTTCACGAACAAGGCCCTCGAAGCGCTCGACGCGGCGGGCTGGGAACACGCCGAAGAGGTCCTCGCGAGCCTCGCCCGCGGCTACGCGAGGGCCGACCGGATGGAGGAGTCCAACTCGTGGCGCAACCCCGTGGACCTCATAGAACTTCTGAAAAGTACGTTCGACGAACTCCCCGCCGCGCTGACAGACGGCGACGGAAAGAAGTCCACCGAGCGAAACCTCCGGGCGGAGCTTTCGCCGATTCTTCTCGGAGAGGACCCGCGGGAGATAGCGGACGTTTTGCTCGGCGCCCTGCGCGAAGGCGTTTCGATGGTCGAGCTCGCGGGCGCGGTATCGTACGCGGCGGCGCTGCGTATCGCCCGCTTCCCCACGAGCAACGAGTTCGGAGACTGGGACAC
>JBOHBL010000213.1:0-2147 GCA_050698295.1 Rubrobacteraceae bacterium
GTTCATCATAGGGATTTTGCCGGGATACGCGGCCATCGGGATCGCCGCTCCCATCCTCCTGACTTTGATGCGCTTCGTCCAGGGTCTCGGCGTCGGCGGAGAGTGGGGAGGCGCGGTCCTCATGGCCGTCGAGCACGCCCCGCCGGGAAGGCGCGGCTTCTACGGGAGCTGGCCGCAGATGGGGGTGCCCGCGGGCCTCATCCTCTCGAACGGCTTTTTCCTCCTGCTCGCGTTCATGCCCCAGGAAGCGTTTCTGGCGTGGGGCTGGCGCATCCCGTTCATAGCGAGCATCGCGCTCGTGGGCGTCGGGCTCTTTATCCGACTCAAGATCATGGAAAGCCCCGGCTTCGCGCGGGTCAAGGAATCGGGCACCGAGGCGAACATGCCCATCGTGGACGTGCTGCGGCAGTACCCGAAGCAGATCGCTCTCGCGGCGGGAGCTTTCATCATCATAAACTCGTACTTCTATATCCTGGTCTCGTACATCATCTCGTACGCCACCGCCGAAGACATAGGGTTCTCCCGGGGGCAGGTGATCGGGGTTCTCCTCGTCTCGAGCTTCGTGACGTTTTTCACCATCCCGACCTTCGGCGCGCTCTCGGACAGGTTCGGACGCAGGACTTTGTACCTGATCGGCACGGTGGGCATGGGCGCTTCGGCGTTCTTCGTGTTCGGGGCCGTGGACGGCGGATCGCTGCTCCTATTCGGCGTCGCGCACGTGCTCGCGCTCGCGGGATTTTTGGCGATGGGATACGGGCCGATGGCGTCCCTCTACGCCGAGATGTTCTCGACGAGGCTCAGGTATTCGGGGGCTTCGCTCGGGTATCAGGGAGGGGCCATCTTCGGCGGCGCTTTGGGTCCCATCGTCGCCGTCGCGCTCTTCAACGCCACCGGCACCTCGACTTCCATCTCCATCTACGTCGCGGCGATGGCGGTCATCTCCTTCGTGTGCATGTTCCTGCTCACCGACACCCGCACCGTGGACATAGACGAGGACGTCTCCGCAGGGAGAACCACGGCGAAGCCCGAACCCGAAGCCACCTGAGACGGCGCAGCCTTCGCGCTTGCACCCCTCCACCGTTTCCAACGTGGAGGGGTTTTTTATCCGCAAGTGCCTCTGCGGAGATTACGCGCGGAATGAGCGACAATGGACCTTCGGATAACCAGCGAAGGAGGAGACATGCCCGAAACGATCATCTTCGAAAAAAAGAACGCGGTCGCGACCATCGCGCTCGACCGTCCCGACAGACTCAACGCCTTCGACGCAACGATGCACGAGGAGTTGTACGAGGCTCTGGAGGATGTCGAGGGCGATGAGGACGTCCGCTGCGTGATACTGCGTGGAGAAGGACGCGGGTTTTCGGCGGGAGCGGACCTTTCGAGCGTTCGGGAAGAGGATGATCCCGACCTCGGAGAGTACCTCCGCCAAACCTACAGCCGGGCGATCATGAAGATGGCGAGGATGGAGAAGCCGATAGTGGCCGCGCTTCATGGTCCGGTTTACGGGGCGGGGATGGGGATGGCGTTGGCCTGCGACATGAGGGTCGCCGCCGAGAGCGCGAAGTTCTCCGTGGCGTTCATAAAGATCGGGCTGATGCCTGACGCCGGCGTATCTTTTCTCCTGCCCCGCATCATCGGTCTCGGACGCGCGATGGAGATGAGCATGACCGGCGATGAGGTGGAGGCGGATGAGGCACGCCGCATCGGGCTCGTCAACAAAGTCGTCTCAGAAGATATGCTCCTCGAAGAAGCGAACTCTCTCGCCGAAAAACTCGCCGCGCTTCCGACGAGGGCGATGGGGCAAATAAAGAACTCCCTCTACGCCAGCTTCGAGAGCGACCTGGAGACCGCGCTCGAAACAGAAGCAAAGGGCCAAACTTTTTGCGGCTATACTGAGGACCACAAAGAGGGAGTCGCCGCCTTCTTCGAGAAGAGAAAGCCGGGCTTCACGGGTCGGTAGTGGCTACTCGATCTCCCGGTTTCGCCTTTGAGGGAGCGAGTAGATGAGCGTCCCGTCTCCGCTCTCGACTTTGAGGTGCCCGCCGCTCGCGAGTGTGGAGAGCATTTGGTCCGCTTCCCTGACGGTGAGCGAAGTGTCCATGGCCGCCTCCGTCGGGGTGATGCTTCCGCCGTTGTCCCGGATGGCG
>JBOHBL010000214.1:0-17545 GCA_050698295.1 Rubrobacteraceae bacterium
CCCCTCTTCTCCGGTTCTTCTTCCTCGCGTCGCTCTATATCGCTCATCGCCCCAACCCTTTGCCGTTATCCGGATTGCAAACTCATTTTAGAACAACGACGGGGTCCGTGACGCGGCCCTTATCGAGGTACCTCGAACTCGCAGGTCTCGCTGTGGGCGAGGTAGTGGATGGGGACGGCTTTCCTCTCTGGGGGCGCGGGCATCCTGCCCGCATGAGCGGAGGCGTGCGTATCGCTCCCAGGATGCCCCCAGGGAAGCGTCGATCCGCGCCCGCCAAACTCAGTTTGGAATCGCTAATCTCTTCTTCGTCCGTCGAAGTCGGAATGGTCTTGTATGATGAAACGGAAAGCCGGATCGAACAGGGGGACAGCGATTTCGTGAAGCGACTCAGGGTTATGATGACGCGCCGGGAGATAGTCCCGGAACAACTTTCGGGCTCGGTGGCTGTGGTCCTCGACGTGATCCTGGCTACCACCACCCTCGTGACGATCTTCGAGAACGGAGCGAGGAGAGTTTACGTGGCGGGCAGTGTGGAGGAGTCCGAGAGGATTTGCAGTTCACTGGACTCCTCGTCTCTTTTGCGTGGTGGAGAGCAGGGCGGCTTCATGGTCGAGGGCTATGACCTCGGACCTTTCCCGGAGGAGTACTCGCCCGAAGTCGTCTCCGGCAGGGACGTCGTCTTCGTCACCACCAACGGCACCCGCGCTCTGGCGGCCGCCTCCGACGCGGATCAAGTCCTCGTCGGCTCCATGCGAAACGCCCCGGCGGTGGCGAAATATCTCGACTCGCTCGACGGCGACGCCTATTTGATCTGCGCGGGCAGCCGGGGACATTTCGGCTTCGAGGACTTCGCCGGAGCGGCCGAGATGATCTCGAAGATGGACCTCGAAAACTGGACCCTCGGAGACTCGGCCCTCCTCGCCCTGGACTTCGCCGAACGCTACGGAGGAGACCCCGTCGAGGCGATATCGCGCGGGAGGGCCGGACGCTGGTTCTCCGAAGATTACGCCGGGACCATCCGCTTCGCCGCCGAAGTCGGGGCGAGCAAGGTCGTTCCGGAGCTGAAAGACGACGCGTTGCATCTGGTGGAACGGTCCGGGGTGAAGACGTGATCCGCGAGAGAGCGAACGGGAGAGACACGACATGTCCGAAACGATAAAAGTCCGAGAAGGAGAAGAGCTCGACCTTGCCGCCGTCGAGAAGCGTCTGCGGGAGGAGATCGAGGGTTTGCCGGACGGGAAGCTCGAAGCGAGGCAGTTTCCTTCCGGAGCCTCGAACCTGACGTACTTTTTGAGGATAGACGAATGGGAGGGTGTGCTGCGCCGTCCGCCGCTCGGACCGGTGCCGCCGAAAGCGCACGACATGGAGCGCGAGTCGAAGATACTCTCCAGCCTCAACCCGGTTTATCCGCTCGCGCCGAAACCATACTTCTTCGAGGGGAACGAAGAGGTCATCGGGGCTCCCTTCTACGTCATGGAACGAAGGAAAGGCGCCGTCATCGACGACTCTTTCCCCGAAGGCGTCGAGCCGGGTGAAGAGTTGTGCCGCGGCATCTCCGAGATGGTCGTGGACACCCTCGTCGAGCTTCACGCCGTCGATGTCGAGGAGGCTGGGCTTTCGGACCTCGGGAGGCCGGAGGGTTTTCTGGAGCGCCAGACTCATGGTTGGATCTCCCGCTACGAAAAAGCGAAGACCGAGGAGATTCCGGAAGCCGAACCGCTCATAGAGTGGATCGGTCGAGACATCCCCGACAGCCCTTCTCCGACCATCATCCACAACGACTTCAAATTGAACAACCTCCTCCTGAACCCCGACGACCTCACCGAAGTCCGGGCTGTCCTCGACTGGGAGATGACGACCGTCGGAGACCCGCTCTTCGATCTCGCCGTCTCGCTCTCGTACTGGGTCGAGCCCGGTGACCCGCGGGAACTCCAGGAAGTCCTCCCGACCGTCGTCTCGACCTCGCCGCACTTCTTCACGAGGAAAGAATTCATCGACCGGTACGCCCAAAAGAGCGGGCGCGACCTGTCGGACATAGAGTGGCACATGGTCTTCGGCTACTTCAAGCTCGCCGTCATTTTGCAGCAGATCTACGCCCGCTGGCACAAGGGCCAGACAAAAGACGACCGCTTCGCCAACTTCGACGAACGGGTCAAAAACCTCATGATCCACGCCCGCGACCTCTCGCGAAAAGGCGGCGTGTGATGCCCGTCGGAGTCCTCGGGACCGGCGCGATGGGCGCGGGCATAGTCCAGGTCGCCGCCTCCTCCGGCCACGAAGTCACAGCCTGCGACCCTTCCGTGGAGGCGCTCGAGAAAGCTCAAATCTACGTCCGCCGCGGCCTCGAAAGGTTCGAAGAGAAGGGTGTTGTGGAGAACGCCGAAGCCGCCTACGAACTGATCCGATGGACCGGAGACATGGACGAGATGCGAGAGGCCGAGGCCGTCATCGAGGTCGCGCCCGAGCGGGTCGGACTCAAAAAGAAGCTCTTTGCCGAACTCGACGAGATGCTTCCGCCCGACTCGCTCATCCTCACGAACACCTCGTCGATCTCCATAACCGCCCTCGCCTCGGCGACGAAGAGACCGGAGAAAGTCTGCGGCACTCACTTCTTCACCCCGCCGCCTTTGAGGGATGCCGTCGAAGTGCCGCGCGGACTCCTCACCAGCGACGAGACCATAGGTAGAGTGAAACGGCTCATAACCTCTTTCGGCAAGCTACCCGTAGTCGTCGAAAAAGACGTTCCGGGTTTCGTCGCGAACCGTTTCCTCATGCCGATCCTCATAGAAGCGTGCCGACTCCTCGAAGAGGGCGTGGCCGAAAAAGAAGACATGGACCTCCTCATGAAAAAGGGACTCGGGTTTCCCATAGGACCATTCGAGCTTGGAGACATGATCGGCCTCGACGTAGCCCTCGACGTCATCGAATACGTCCACACCGAACTCGGAGAACCATACTACGCCCCGCCAAGAATCCTCAAAAGAATGGTCGAAGCGGGCAAACTGGGCCGCAAAAGCGGAGAAGGATTTTATGGCTATTAGCCAAAACAAAAAGCGGCAAGCTGAAGTGCTGACCAGCGCGACCGAAGGGAGCTAAATGGGCCGACTGGAAGGGAAAGTCTCTCTCGTGACCGGAGCGGGGCGCGGCATCGGACGGGCGACGGCGGAACGCTTCGCCCGCGAGGGGGCTCGCGTTTGTCTCACGGACATGGACGGCGAAGTGGCATCTTCGGCGGCGGCTCAACTCGTGGATGAAGGGGCCGACGCGTTCGCGCTCGAGGTGGACGTGACGAGCCGGACGGAGGTGGAGGAGGCGGTTCGGAAGGTCGTGGAACGTTACGGGAGGCTCGATATCCTGGTCAACAACGCCGGGATCACGCGCGACAACCTTTTCTACAGGATGACCGACGACGAGTGGCGTTCGGTGTTGAACGTGCATCTGGTGGGGGCCTTCTTTTGCGCCCGCGCCGCTCAGAAGCACATGGTCGAGAACGAATACGGGCGGATCGTCAACGTCTCGTCCGTCTCGGCTTTGGGCAACAGGGGACAGGCGAATTATTCGGCGGCGAAGGCCGGACTTCAGGGTTTCACGAAGACGCTCGCCATCGAGCTCGGCGGGTACGGCGTGACGGTCAACGCCGTGGCTCCCGGCTTTATCGAGACGGAGATGACGCGGGCGACCGCCGAGCGGATGGGAGTGAGCTTCGAGGACATGGTCTTCGCCGCCGTCGAGCAGATACCGGCGGGGCGCAGCGGGCAGCCGGAGGACGTGGCCGCGGCGATCCTGTTCTTCGCCTCGCAAGAAACCGGCTTCGTCAACGGACAGGTCCTCTACGTCTCCGGCGGACCCGAGGATTGACGGGTCGGGAGAGGACTACGGAAGTCTCGCATTAGAAGTATCTAATGTGAGAGGTTTCTAATCGAAATCCTCTTGTCCGGTGTCGTCTCGCCGGTCTATTGTGTATTACGTAGCGAGCAACCCGGAAAAGGAGATCGAAGAGATGACGAGGGTGGCTCTGGTGATGGCGGTGATGGCTTTTATTCTGGCGATGGGCGCCGGGGCGGTCATGGCGGTGGATAAGACCGGCACCCCCGGAGATGATGTGCTCGTGGGCACGAAAAAAGATGACCGGTTGAGCGGCAGGGGCGGAGACGACCTGCTGAGGGGCTTGAGAGGAAACGACGAGTTGTACGGCGGCTCCGGCGACGACACCATCTACGGAGGAGCCGGCAACGACTACATAGAGGGCGGCTGCGGCAAGAACGTCGTGGATGCCGGTCCCGGCGACGACGAGATACTCTCATTCGTTTGCGGAGGGGACAGGCAGAAGATCCGTTGCGGTTCGGGCCACGATAAAGTGCGTGTCACCGGAGGACCGGGAAAACTCTATAACGGCAGGATCGCCAATGACTGCGAGTACGTGATCAAGGTCCGCTGACCCGCGCGACGCAGCTATCGTTCCCTGACGTTGAGCAGCTCGGCGGCTTCTTCGAAGCCCTGTTTCACGCGCCGGACCCGGCTCTTGTTTTCCTCGTCCTCCTCGACGAGCCACGTCTCGTCGAGGAGCGCGGACTCCTGCACGTCGGAGACGTGGGAGATCACGAAGATCTGACCAAAGGTCTGCTTGAGCCTGTCGAGCGCGAGGAGGACGTTCTGCCTTCTGTTCGCGTCCAATGCCCCGAAGACTTCGTCGAGGACGATGAAGCCGAGAGCGCCGGAGCCCTTGCCGGAGATCATCTTCGAGAGCGCCACCCTCGCGCAGAGGCTCGCGACGTCGGCCTCCCCACCCGAGAACCGGGATATTTCGTAAGCGTCGGAGAGCCCGTCGTAGAGCCTGACCCCGTAGTTCTCGTCGAACTCCATCTTCTCGTAGCGACCGTCGGTGAGGGTCTTGAGGAGGTCGCTCGCCTCCCGCTGCAGGTTGGGCCTGACCCGCGCCGTGAGCTCTTTGTAGAACTCCGAGAAGAGCCCGTCCATGTCGTTCAGCGACGCCGCCTCCAGACCTTTTTCGTCCGCGAGCCTGCGCTGTTCCTCGTATCGCTTCAGTTCTTTTTCGAGACCTTCGATGGCGTGTGCGACGCTCCGCAACTCCCTCTCCGCTTCGTCGCGCCGGTCCCGCGACTCCTCCCGCAGCCTCTCGGCCCCGGATGAGTTTCGCCGCGCCTCGGCGTATTTTTCCTCCTCGAAGCCGAGGTGTTCGATCTCCGATTCCAGGCGCTCCGTTTCCCTGGCCGACTCTTCCCGGGCTTCGTTCGCTTGTTTCAAGCGTTCTTCGACGGCGGGACGTTCCTCCAGCCTCGACTTCAGCGACTCTATCTGGCCGAGGTTCGTCTGTATCTCCGAGCGGCGTTCGGTGAGTTCTTCGTGACGAGCCGCGTCATAAGCCGGCCCCTCCGAAAGCTCCTCTATCTCTTTCTCTCTCTCGCCGACTTCTCTGCTCGCCCGGTCGTATTCGGAGACGAGCCCGGAGAGGCGCGGACGAGCGTCGCGCAGGGTCCGCAGGCTATCGACGCGGCGCTCGGCTTCGGCGAGGTCGTCGGGGGAGGGGGGAGGAGTTTCGGAGAGTTCTTCGCGGATGTCTTTCGCTTCGGCTTCGATCTCCTCGAAGGCCCGCCGCATGTTCTCCCTCCGGGTCTCGACCGCCGTCCTCTTCTCGCGCAGCTCATAGACTCTGGACCTCGAAGTCTCGAACTCCTCGATCTCCCGCGACACTCTCTCCGACTCCGAGTCGAGGCGGCGGCATTCCCGCCGGGCCGTTTCGGCCCGCTCCATCAGCGCCTCTTCCTGCCGCGTCAAACTCTCCATCACTTCGGCGTGTTCGTCTTTGTCAAAGCCGCGCCGGCAGGTGGGGCACTCGGCGCGTTCGTCGGAGTCCTCGACCATCCGACGGGCCCGGCCCAGCTTTTCGGCCTCGCCTTCGTCGGCCTCGGCCCGCCCTGACTTCTGCGCCGCCCGGCGCTGAAGAGACTCGCGGCGCTCGCGGAGGGATGAAAGCTTCTCCTCCAGCGACCCGCCGCCGGTCGTTTCCTCGATCTCGCGGTCGAACTCTTCGATCTGCTTGCGGGATTTCCGGATCTCAGCCTCGCCGTTCTCCAACCTGGCTTGCAGTTTCGCCAGCGACTCGTATCGCTCCCTCGCCTCCCGGAGCCTCCGAAGCTCGTTTTCACAGCGGCGATGAGCCTCGTCCGCGACTTCGAGGACGCGCGCCGCCTCGCGCGCCCGCTCGACCTCCTCGGACTCGAAGTCCTCCGGCCATCCCGAAAGAAGGCTTCCGTCCGCGTCGAGGTCTTCGAGCAAGTCGGACGCCTCCCCGGATGCGTCGTACGCCGCCCGCTGATGGCGAATGAGGTCCTGCTTCGCCGCCGTTTCGCGTTCTTCGCGGCGACGGGCCTCTTCGAGGACCTCGATCTCCTTCGATACCTCCGAAAGCCCTCGCGTCTCAGGCTCCAACTCCGCGACTTTCTTCTCGTCTTCGTCGAGGCTGCGGAGCTTCTCCCTCAGCTCCACCGCCCTCTCACCGGACCGGTCGCGCAAAGAAACGGCCTTGCCAAGCTCGTTCGTCAGCTCGTTGTGTTTCCGGTAGAGCCCTTCGAGCCGCTCGTTTTCGGCGCGAGCCTTCGCAAGCTCTTCGTCGCGCCGCTCGAACTCCGAGCGAAGTTCCTTAGTTTTTGTTTCGAGCGTCACGTGGAGTTCGCGTTTCTCCTCCAGGTCCTCGATGAGGGATTCGTGGTCGGCTTCGGCGAGGGTTTGCTCGATCCACTTCGCTTCCTTGACGAGGTCGTTTTTGTCCGTCCGCAACAACCTCTGCGCGTCTTCGACCTGGTTTATGCGGAGGATGCGGGCGACCTCGCGCTGTCGCTCGACGCCCGTGACTCCGGCGAAGAACTCGAGTTCTTTTTGTCTCGCGAAGAACGTGGCTTCGAAGGCCACGCGGTCCATCCCGAGGATGTGTTCCTGAACCCAGGCGGCGACCTCCGCCGGACCGCTTGTGATCCCGTCGCCGGCCTCGTCGTGAATTTGGGCCGTCGTCTTGTTCCTGTGGAGGGAGCGGGAGACCGTGTACGAGGCTCCGCCCATGTCGAGCGTCACCTCGACGAGCGTCCTGTCCGCGGTCGAGCCGCCGGACCAGGGGATGGAGTCGTTGGCGAAGCGCGGGCCGCCGCCTCGGGAGCCGAAGAAGGCCCACAAAATCGCCTCGAAGAGCGTCGTCTTGCCCGAGCCGTTGCCCCCGACGACCCCGATCGCCCCTTCCGGCGGAAATAGCTCGACGGGTTCGCGGAACTGCTTGTAGTTCTCCAGATACAGTCGAGAGAGGATCACGCGCCACCCTCTCCGGCCCGCGTGAGATATTCATTCCCCCGCGCGAGGAACTCGTCGGCGAACGCCTTGTCCAGGTCGCCCCGCTCTCTGCGAGCCTCGACGAACGTCCGGAACTCCTCCGCGAGGTCCTCGAAACCTTCGTCCAGTTCCTCTTCCAGTTCTCCTTCGCCTCTCGCCTCGGTCACGTCGAGGGAGAAGTCCAAAGTCTTCCGTTTCAGGTCGCGCAGCAAAGCCCGCTCCACGCCTCCCACGACCCCGACCGGCGCGTCGGAAACTTTGAGGCGCACAATGGCGTCGTCGATCTCGGCTTTTTCGGAGCGTTCGCGGATGGCATCCGTCAAATCCGCCGGGGTCATTTCGGCGGCGTTGATCTTCGGCAGGTCGATCATTGGCCGCGCCTCTATTTTGACGTGTTCGATCACCGGTTCCTCGCCCGACCCGTCAAACTCCAGCACCGCGAACCCCGGCTCGGAGTCCACCTCCCCGAAACCAAACCGCTCCGTCGCGCCGGCATAATATGCGTTGTCCTTGTGTTTGTGGAAGAAGTGGTAGTGGCCGAGGGCGATGTAGTCGAAGCGGTCGGAGATGACGTGTCCCGGAAGGTCGATTTCGCCCAGTTCGTGGCCTTTCACGGTCAGGCCCGGCACCGTCCCGTGGGTGACGAGGACGTTCACATCCGCGTCGCGCCGGGGCATCACGACGAGTTCCCGGTCGAGGACGGCGCCGTGCGGGACGAGGGAGAGCCCGATCGCGGCGTCTCCGGCTTCGATGAGGTCGTTCTCCGGCCCGAAGCCGCACGAGAAATACGCCCCGGCGAGGTTCGCGTATTCGAGGGCGGCGGTCGTGGCCCGCAGGCGCGGCGTCTCGTGGTTGCCCGCGATGCCGTAGTACGGAATCCCCTCGCCCGTGACGCGGACCGTCTGTCTCAGGAACTGGATCACGACGTGCGTCGCCGGACGAATCGTGTCGAACACGTCCCCCGAGTGGATCACGAGGTCAACGTTGCGGGAGAGGATCTCGTCGATCACCCGCTCGTAAGCCTTCGCCACGTCCACTTCCCGCTGGTTGCGGCTGGTTTCCGGGTGCAGCTTCGAGTACCGGGCGTAACCGAGATGCGTGTCCGAGATGTGCGCTATGCGAACTATGTCGATCCTCTCTATGATCGGGGTTTGAATTATTCTAGCGTCATCATCCGTCAATTCACGAGGGGAAGATCAATCGGGCGAGCGAAAAGAAGTCCATGAAGTCCGCGTCGCGCAACCTGTACGCGAGCCGCCTGGAGAGGTGCGCGTCAACCAGGAAGTTCAAGCACGGAGCCGGTCGATGCGCTTGACGCTGCTCAGAGAGATGGTCATCGCGCACGTCGCTCTCCGCGCTAGTCGCCCTTCATCCGACGAACGTTGTCGAGGAAGCTGAGGTCGCCTCTGCCGTTTTTCTGGCGGCTCGCGCCTTTGAGGGCGTTTTTGAAGCTCTCGTAGGGGTTTTTCGGGCCGGCGCCATTGCGGCACATCGCGCTTATGCCGTCGAGGACTTCGTGGATGCGGTCTTCTTCGACGCCGGATATGTCCGTCCGGATCTGGGGCAGAGAAGGGACTTTGCCGTTCTTGACGATCCCGTTCATCACGCTCCGAACGCTCGTCGCCGCATCCACGTTCCGTCCCCCGAAGATGTCCGTCCCCTGCTTGCCCATGAGGACCGGCGGACGAGGAAAGCGACCGAAGACCGGAACGGAATAATGAGCGTGTCGAAGAAGGAGCCGCCCTTTCTCCAGTTGCAAGAGTTCTTCCCGCGTCGTCTGGGAGAACGAGCGGTAGCTCGCGTTCGTGAGTTCCTCGTCGCCGACGCGCCCGTAGAGGCTCGTGGCGGCGTTGCCGACGACCTCGTCGTGCACCTTGCTGCGGAACTGCTGCGCTCCGAAGAGGGTCAGGCTCAGGTGCCTTCCTCGCGCGGAGATGTCCACGAGGGTGTCTTTGAGCGACGAGGGTTTGTTGCCGGTCGGGGCGTACTTGTTGAGTTCGTCGACGAAGATGATGAGTTTGTCGACGTTGAGTTCGCCTTTTTCGGCCATGTCCCAGACCTTGCTGATGACGCTGGTGACGATGAGGTCCTGCGGGACGCCGGAGAGCTGGGAGATGTCCACGACGCGCATCTCGCGGTCTGTGAACGGTTCGTCCACCCTGGGAGCGTCGCCGTACTCGACACGGCCGTGGGCGAGGAGTCCCGCGCATTTGCTCGGGAGGCTATTGAAGCGGTTTTTGACTTTGTAGATGGTGGCTTTGTGATGTCCCCGCCAGCCTTGCTTCTCTCCGTCTTCAAAGTGATCTTCTATTTCATCCATGAGGTTGTAGAAATCTTGCATGGTGCGGACGGGATTTCTACCCTCTCGCAACTCCGCGACGAATCCACGGAACTTGTCATCATAATCCGATTGGTCGAAGACGTAGCCCGCATACGGAAGTAGATCCCAAAGCTCCCAAGCGATCGGGTGGACGCAGTAGTCCTCGCCTCTCGCGTTGCGGCGGGTATTGAGCTGACGCGCCGAGAGATCGGAGACTTGAAGTTCTCTGAGATCTTCCGCGCCCCGATATCTCAACGGGGCAAATATCTTGAGGTTGGAGAACGCCTCCACTTCGAGACCAAGCGCCTCGTACATCCCACGCTCTTCGGGCGAAAGCCCGCGCACCCCGGCGCTTTCGTACCTCTCGGCAAGGTCTTCCGGGGCTTCTATCGGCTTGTCCAAAAACAGCAAGTCCGCGCCCTTGACGTTGAACATCAGGGCGGCGACCTTTTTGTTTCTGGTCTTCTGGAAGATGCTCGATATGGTGAACAGCGCCTGGCTCGTCTTCGTCGAAAGACCGCTCATGCCGGTGATGTTGAGATGCCCGGCCTCGGGTCCGAGCAGGTAGTCTTCGTCCACGTAGAGCGGCGTTCGTTGCGGGACTCCCTCGCTCGCCTCGTTGCCGTTCTCGTGGAGGAGCATTGGGATCCTGGTCCCCGAAAAGTCCTCCGCCCCGAGCGCGAACTCGATGGCCCGGCTCGTCGCGAAGAATACCGGCCCGCTCCTGACCGGGCGCTTGCTCTGCTTGCGTTCGTGACGGTGTTTCGTCGCAAGCACGCGGGCTCTGAAAACGAGAATCTCCACTCGATCCGAGAGTGCTTCGAGAGCGGCGTCTCCGTCTCGCGCATAAAAGTCGTCGAGGAAACTTTGCAGGTCCGAATATCGTTGCGGGTCGTCGAGGACGGCTACCGCCGTCGCGTCTTCGGCTTCGGCGGCGACGATGTGGCCGATGTCGAGGCGTTGGGCCGCTTCGGATTCGCTCGTCCAGAAGTAGAACTCGTGGGCGGTGGCGGGGTGCTCCTCGCTCGTCACGACGCGGCCCACGGGGCCGGAGTCCGTGTCCAGAAAATCGCTGTGTATAAAAGTCACGCTATCCTCCCTGAAGCGTCGCTATCTCGCGTTCGAGGCGCAGCCTCGCGCGGCGGTTGCCGTGGATCGTCGGTTTCAGGATGTTCTCGACGTAGCCGATCGGGTAGATCATGGACATCCACCTCGGGTCCGGTTTCGCGAGCGGCGCTCGCTCGGCGAGGATCCAACGGCTCACCTCGTCGAAAATGGGGGTGTTCTCCGCGTTCGAGGTGCCCGGCACTACGCTCTCGACCCTGACGAGTCCGCTCGTCGCGTCCGCGCCTTCGCTCCCCGCGTCGGCGGGCCACAACCTCACGTACCACGACGCGCGTTCTTCTTCTTTCCTTCCCGAGTCTCTGCGCTCCGCCCGCCACGGCGGGACGAAGGCCGTCGTCCGGTGTCCGGATTCCAGATCCAAAAGCATCCGCGCCTCTTCGCCTCCGAAAAAGAGCCTCCTCGCGTTCTTGACCAGACCGACGGCGTTCTTTATCGGGAGCGGGAGTTGTCCGTCGACGGCGATCCAGGCAGTCCCGGTCTCCATCTCCGACCAGCGACGCAAAAGCTCCGTTTCGAGCGCCTCCCGCAGCGACCTCGCCCGGTTGTACGCCCGACTTTTCAAGCCGGAGTAGTCCGACGGGTCCACGTATGGTTCGTGGTAGGTCGAGTCTACGAGGAGGTCGGTGTGGCCCGCCGATATCGCTTCCCCGTCGCGCTCGACGAGCGGCATGCCGGCGTTCTGGACCGCCTCGTAAAGCGCGTTCGCGCCGGGGTCGTCGGCGTTGTGGGGCAGTATGATCGCGCGCAGGAGTTGCGGAACCCCTCCGACGTCGAAGCGCCGGATGCGCCGGTCTTCGCGCTTCACGATGCATGCCGCGACCGTCGTCACGACGACGGGGACGGTTCCGATCCGCCCGATCTCCTCGGTCGCCTGAACCCCGTCGAGGAAGTATTCGAGACGACTCACTCCTTCCGGTTCCCCCGGATGCCGCGCTATGACCGGCGAATGCTCGAACGGGTCGAGGCTGTCCCTGCGGCCCTCTTCGGTCTCGTCGAAAGGATGCCGGTTGAACCGCTCCCATTCGAGGTCCGATCCCCCGGCGGTGAACTCCACCCCGCTCTTCGATGCCTCCCTGAATGCCTCGCCGAGCGTCCCGACGAAGTCGTTTGCCGCGCTCGCCCTCCCTCTTGATTCCATGCGCCCCAGTATACGCGCCGCCCCGGACGAAAATCCATCACCAAAGACTGGCTCTCCTTCTCAGGTTCAATCCCACCCTCTCACGGAAGTGCAGGGTTTTCGGTCAACCTTCATCTGGTAGTTCAGGCGGCTCGAACTGCCTCTCGGCGAGCGAGACGGCCATGCGGAAGCTGCGTCGTTCCTCGGGGGTCTCCTGGTAGGCGTCGCGGGCCATCTTGAGGATCTTCTTCGCCTCCTCGCGCTGCTCCTTCGCGTTGTTGACCTCTTTGGAGAAGGCGTAGGCGAGGTCGTCGTCCTCCGCCTCGTGGAAGTGGAAGTAGATGCTTTTCTGCCGACCGAGGCCGGAGACGGCCGCGTCGCCTGAGACCTGCGAGATGTTTAGAAGCGTGGCCCCGGTCAGCGTTTCGCCGTACAGCGGGAAGACCGAGAAGGCAAGCCGGATCACGGGTCCGTAGCGCGTTTTGTAGAACTCCAGTTGCCTGACGATGCTCGCCGGACCCCGAATGCCGTCGATCTCCTCCTTCGTCGCCGCGACGACGATATGCCCTTGAGGGGGCTTCATCGAAGAGCGCCCCTGAGTCGAGATGGCTCGCGCCTGAACCCCGTGCTCCGCGACCGCGGCGGCGATGCTGCGGCGCGCGCTCTCCGGGAGGTTCAGCCCCTTCGTTTCCTCGCTCAAGCGCCGAACCTCTCGAAAAGCCGGACGAAATATCCGACCGTCTCGAAATAGTCGTCGAGCAGGATCGACTCGTTCGGAGAATGTATCCGGCTGTTCATGTTCGCGACGCTCCCGGTCATCACGGTCGGAATGCCGAGTTCGGTGGCGATGAGCGAGGTCGGGCCGCTCCCGCCGATGGTCGGATAGACGATGGCTTCGCTCTGTCCCACGTCACGCCACGCCTCGACGGCGGTTCGGACTATCGGAGAATCGACCGGCGTCTTCGCCGCTTCCACGCCGTGGAGGTCCACGACCTCGACGTCCGAGAAGCCGCGCTTATCGAGATGCTCGCGGATGAGCTTCAAGACCGGTTCCGGGCTCTGGCCGCTGACGAGCCGGAAGTCCATCTTCACGAAGGCTTCGGAAGGAACTATCGTCTTCGAGCCGGGACCGGTGTAGCCGGATTGAATGCCCGCGATGTTCGCCGTCGGACGAAGGAGGTATTCGCGCAGAGCTTCTTCGCCCGACAGGTTCCGGTCGAACGATTCGACTTCCCACGAAGATTTCAGCGAGGATTCGTCGAAGGGGATTTTTTCTATAGCTTCGAGGTCTCTTTCGGAGGGTGGGTCGGCGAGTTCGAGGAGGCCGTCGAGTGTGATATCGCCGTCTTCGTCTTTGATCGTGCGTAGAGCCTGGATCAAGCGCCACACGGGATTCGGGGCGATTCCGCCGAACATGCTGTGCAGATCGTGAGACGCCCCCTTCGCTCGAAGCTCGATGTAGGCCAAGCCTTTCGTCCCGCAGCAGATCTCGGGCCGGCCTGTCTCGTCGCGCATCGAGCCCTCCCACAGACAGGCGTCCGCCGCGAGCAACTCCGCGTTCTTCCTGACGAACGGAGCCAGGTTCGGGCTGCCGACTTCCTCCTCGCCCTCGATAAAGAACTTCAATTTGAACGGGAGCGAGCCGTTCTCTTCCGTGAACAGTCTGAGAGCCTGGATCCTCGCCAGCACGTCGCCCTTGTCGTCGGCGACGCCGCGAGCGAAGAGGTGACCGTTCCGGATAGTCGGCTCGAACGGGTCCGACTCCCAGAGGTCGAGGGGCTCGGGGGGTTGAACGTCGTAGTGGCCGTAGGAGAGGAGGGTCTTTTCTCCACCCCCGATCTCGCCGTAGACGACCGGATGACCTTCGGTTTCGAGGATCCTCGCTTCGACGCCCGCTCCTTCGAGTTTGTTTCTCACCCATTGGGCGCAGGAGCGGAAGCGTCCCGAGTCGTCGGGTTGGGCGGAGATCGAGGGCATCCGGAGGAACTCTTCGAGTTCTTTCAGAAGCTCGTCTTTGAGTGTGTCCACGCGCCCTTTCACGTCCATGAAATCGCCCTCCGTCCTTTTTCGGAAAAGGGTAGCATTTTCGCGGCTGTGGGCCACGCTCCATCATGGTCCGGGAGGAGTGTTGCTGATAGTATTTCGGATGAGCTATGGCATTGGAAGAGAGACGGGATCGCAAACCAGAAAACCCTGACGACGGTCAGGAGTTCTGGTCCGGGCTGGGGCTGGACATCGAAAAGATGAGCCCCAAAGCTCAGGCGGTGACCGGGATCGTCACCGGAGGCGCGATCCTCCTCGCCGCGGCGCTCGTACTGTTCGCAACCGATCTTTGGTGGCTGATCTTTATCTTCGGGTGGTGGGTCTTCCCGGCGTTCGGCGTCTTCGCGAAGGGTGTCGCCGGCCTGGTGGATTCCCCGAAGGAGGAGCGGGTTCCGGCGAACGACAGGGAGCGTGAACTTCTCGAAGCGATGCGCGACAAGGGCGAATTGAGCCCCGCGCAGGCGGCGATGGAGACCTCGCTCACCGTCAAGGAGGCCGACGGGATGCTCAAGGAGCTTGCCGAGGGCGGTCATCTCGACGTTCGGGTGCGTGGCGGCGGTCTTTTCTACGCTCTCTGGGACCACGACAAAGGTGAGATCGAAGGTTAAAGGAAGAGTCTTTGTCATGGTATCATTCGAGTCCCGAAGGGGTGGTTTCGAGGACGGTGAGATGACGGCGCGTAGGATCCAGGACGCGGGGTAAAAAGGGTTGTATGGAGGATAGAAGGTTCCCAGACACTCTCGAAGAGGCGTACCGGCTCCGGGACGGCGCGGACTCCCTCGAAGACCGCGAATTTTATCAGGAGCAGGTCTACCGCTTGAGACGCGAGGAGTACCGGGCGCGGGGCATTCGCACGGAGATCTCCTCCCGACGGCGCGAGCGCCAGAGCGCCATCGAGTTCTCCCGCGAGATGTTTTTCCTCGAAGTCTCTGAGATCGCCGGCTCGAGCAACGGCAGGCAGGCCCGCTCCGCTCAACTCGAAGCCCGACGCTACGCCACCCGCCTCGACACCCACGCCTTCCTCAAGCAGCTCGCCTCGCCCCATTCGGGGGCCGTGGACCTCTACCGGAGGAACTACCTGGAGATGCTGCGTATGGGCCACTCCGCCCCCGACGCTTACTATCTGTCGAGGGTCATTGGGCTCGCCGACGAGCGGGAGTTTAGATCCGCCGCCGAGAACGTGCGGGAGTCTGGATATCCGGGCGGGAAGATGTCCTATGCGGTGGAGAAGACCGCCATACAGATAAGGGACTTGCCCGGCGGCATGATCCTGATCCTGCTCACCTTCTTCGTCTCGCTCTTCGCTTTCGTGTGGGCCGCCAACGAATGGGGCGGAGGGACGGGAGCGGGCACCATCTTCTTCGTCACCCTCGGCCTGATCGCCGCCGGCGGCCTGATGTTGATCTCCGCCGTCTTCATCGTGACTTTTATCCGTTCCATAAACAAATAGTTATTCGGTCAATAGAGAACTATTTTGACCGTTTGACCTTTCATCGCTCTGGCAAATGTTTCCAAGTTCCGGTACGTTTGTGTACCGGACGCGAGAGACAGAGTTTTGGGAGGTCTCAAGATCCACGCCCCGGCTCCTGAGCCGTTGACGCCACCTTCTCAGATCCGCCGCGAACGCAAGCGGGAACTGCGGCACGCTCGCCGGAGAATCCGCCGGCGTCGGAGGGTCGCCGTGCTACTTCTGGCCTTCCTTTTTTTGCTCGCGTTCCTGGTGTTGCTCTCGAACACGGGCGAACCGGAGTCTGTCTCGCGACTGCAATCTCCGGCGACCGGCTCCCAGCCGACCGTTCCGCTCCCCGGTGGCGATCTTGAGGAGGAACTCTCGGAGATGGCCCTGGTTTATCCGGGGGTCTACGGCATCACGGTCTTCGACTCCCGATCCGGCGAGGTGGCGGCGGTGAACGCCGGGCGCGCCTTCGACGCCGCGAGCCTCGCCAAACTCCCGGTCTTGCTCACGCTCTATAAAGAAGCGGCGAGAGGAAGGATAGACCTGGACGAAGAGATATCGATCCTCCCCTCGGATCGCACGCCGGAAGGTTCCGGTCCCCTGTATGACTACCCGGTCGGACACGAGATGACCCTCCGCGACTGTGCCCGGCTTCTCATCAAAGACAGCGACAACACGGCCTGGATCATGCTCGAACGTCGCCTCGGAACCCGGGCAGTCCACGCCGAACTGGACGCCCTCGGCATCGACGCCGCCGGCTACGACACTCGCTCGACGACCCCCGAGGAGGTGATGCTGATGCTCCGGGCCATCGCGGATCCCGGATACACGAACCCCAGTCTCTCCTCCGAGATGCTGGACACGATGACCGGCACCTCCTTCGAGGGACGCATCCCCGAATCCCTCCCCGAAAGCGTGCGGGTCGCCCACAAGATAGGCAACTTTCAGGACACCTACAGCGACGCCGGCGTGGTCTTCGAGCGCGGCGCCTCCGAGCCCGACGACGGTTACTACATAGTCATCATGTCACAGGGCGCTTCGCAGGCTGCTGCTAAAGAAGCCATGCGGGAGATGTCCCTCCTGACCTACGAAACCCTGAGACCCGGCAGCCGGCAGTGATCCCTCCTTGATCTTTTTTCGTATTTCCCTGTAAATTACCAATGATTTTCGAGCGATGTGTCGAAAATAGCGCCTGAAGGCGACAGTAAACGGAGGGGGAAGCAGGATGAAGCGCCTGTCCATCGTAACAGCGGCGATCCTTATGGCCGCCATCGTCGCGCTCGGGATTTCCGCGTTGGATCCGGACCCCGCCGCCGGATCGGCCTCCGGTAGCAAAGTCAGGAAGTGCGGGGGAGGAAAGATCTCTCTGAACGCCAACGAGAAACGTGTCTTCAACCTCCACAATAAAGCCCGCAAGCAGAAGAACCTCCGGGTTCTGTGCGTCCACCCCAAACTCAAGAAAGCCGCCCGCTCTCACTCCAGGGACATGCTGGATCGCGGCTACTTCGCCCACGGCGACACCGGAGCCCGCCTCAAGCGCCACGGCTATCGCTGGCGTATCTACGGCGAGAATATCGGCCACAACGACACCAGCCCGCAGGCAATGCACAGGTCCTGGATGAACAGCTCAGACCACAGAAAGAACATCCTCGATCGAAGGTTCCGCGAGATCGGCGTCGGAGCCGTCCGGGGAGACTTCCAGGGCTCCAGCGTCGTCATGTATACCGTCGATTTCGGCACACGCTAAATATCTCCAACTTGAATATGAGAGAAGATGTCCTGGGGGCGCGGGCATCCTGCCCGCATGAAGGAGAGCTTTTAAGCATCGCGGGTCCCCACGCCCGCGCCTCCAGGGGTGATCCATGCGCATCAAACCAGACCCGGTGTGACTCTTCGACCCATAAGGAGTTTATTAAGAAATTTTAAGAAATTGAAAAATAATCAGGCAAATAGTGTTGACATTGTGAAAGCGCGATGGAAGAATACCGGTTTGTAAAGTAAGTCCTTGACAAAGGAGGAACGTTTTGAGGAAGGTAATGATGTTGGCGGCGATGCTGGCGATGGTGCTGGTTGCCGCCGCTCCGGCGCTGGCGCAGGCCACGGCGACCGGCGGAGACGTGCAGATCCAGGAGCAGTACTGCCCGCA
>JBOHBL010000215.1:0-1334 GCA_050698295.1 Rubrobacteraceae bacterium
GAGCTTCGAAGATCCCACCTCGAACTCCTCGTCGAACTCGCGACCCTCGAAGAGGAAAGCGGAAACCTCCCCGAAGCCATCGAATCTCTCAGAAAAGCGGTCGGAAAGGAACCTCTCCACGAGGAGGCGAACGCCGCTTTGATGCGCGTGTACGCCCGTTCCGGGTGGCTCGCGGAATCCGTGAAACAGTATCGGAGGTTCGAGGAGGCGCTGCGAAAAGAGTTCGACGTCGAACCCGGAGCGGAGGTTCGGAGGACATACCGGGAAGTCCTCGACGGAAAGTATCTTCCGGCGAGAGCTTCCTCGGCGGAGGCTCCTCGCCACAATCTGCCCGCTTCGCCCACGAGCTTCGTCGGACGCGAGCGGGAGGCGGGGGAGGTTCGGGATCTCCTCGCGGAGAGCCGGCTTCTCACCATCGTCGGCTCTGGCGGATCGGGGAAGACCCGGCTCGCTGTGGAGGTCGCGAGGACGCTCGCGGGCGAGTACGAGGGGGGAGCGTGGATGGTGGAGCTTGCGGAGGTCGCGGACGCGGGCTTGCTGGCGCAAGAAATCGCGGGTTCCGTCGGCGTTCACGAGCAGCAATTTCGCCCGCTCGCCGACACGCTCGTGGACGAGTTGCGCCCGAGGGAGGCGCTCCTCGTCCTCGACAATTGCGAGCATCTCGTGGATGAAGTCGCGCCCTTCGTGGAGAAGATGCTCGGCGAGTGTCCGCGGCTTCGGGTACTCGCGACGAGCCGGGAGGCTATTCGCGTCGGGGAGGAGGTCGTGTGGCGGGTTCCTCCGTTGTCCGGGTCGGCGGCAGCGAGGCTTTTCGTGGAGAGGGCGAAGAGGCGAGCCTCCGACTTCGCCCCGGAGGAGAATGCCCGGACCATCTCCGACATCTGCGACCGCCTCGACGGTTTGCCGCTCGCCATCGAACTCGCGGCGGCGAGGGTCGGGGCTTTGGATGTCGGGCAAATATCCGCCCGGCTCGACGACCGTTTCCGGCTTCTCGCGGGCGGCGGACGCACCGCGCCTTCGCGCCAGCGAACCATGTGGGCGGCGATCGAGTGGAGCGACGACCTCCTTGACGAAGAAGAGCGCGTCCTTTTCGAGCGGCTCTCGGTGTTCGCGGGCGGATGGAGCTTGGAGGCTGCGGAGCACGTCGGCTCGGGAGGGGGGATCGAAAAAGATGACATCCTCGACCTCCTCTCGCGCCTCGTGGACAAGTCGAGGGTGGAGACGGGCGAAGCTCGCTACGGGATGCTCGAAACGATCCGGGAATACGGACGCGAACGGCTCGAAGAGAGCGGGGAGGCGGAGCGGGTTCGCGAGCGGCACGCCGAATACTCTCC
>JBOHBL010000216.1:0-1746 GCA_050698295.1 Rubrobacteraceae bacterium
TATGACCGCCGAGGAGGAACGCGAACCGTACCGCAGCAACTGACCCAGAGCAGTTCACGAGAGCTTCGGACGGGCCGATGCGGACAATCGCCCGTCCTGTTGTTTCGTCGTTCTTTTTAAGGAGGAAGAGTTTGGATAAGGAGATACCTCACAGCTGGATCGGGCGCGGCCTCGTACTCAGCCGGGCGGACTCCGCGAACTGGGAACTCATCACGCTCAAGCAGGTGAGCGACCTCGGCGTCGCCTACACCTACGCGGAGGGCGAGATCGAGGGCGAGCCGGTCTTCGTGCCGTGGCATTCGATTAGCTGGATCCGACCCCCCGTACCGGAGGACCTGCAGAACACCGAGCCGGAGTAGAGGAGACGAAGTGGGACGCGCGCGACATAACCCGTTCAAAGGCGTGATGGATACCTTCAGCGAGATGAACCGCATGAGGGAGCAGTTGTACACCGGCAACTACGAGGCCGCTTCCCGCGAGGAGCAACCCCGAACCCACGCGACAGCCTGGGTCCCCACGACCGACATCTTCGCCGACGGAGACGACCTTATCATCCGCTGCGAACTCGCCGGCGTCGGCAGGGAAGACGTGGAGATCACGCTCTCCGGCGGAGCCCTCGTAATATCCGGCGAAAGAAAGAGCGAAATGGATGTGGAACAGACCCACTTCCTCGTCCGCGAACGTTTCTACGGACACTTCCGCCGCTCCATCAACCTCCCCGACGACGTCGATGACGACGATATCAGCGCCACCTTCCACGACGGTATGCTCGAAGTGACCGTCAAAGGAGGCGCCGACGCCGCTAAACCCCGCCGCATCCAGATCACAGACAACTAACCCCCCCATAAACCACTTCGAAGACCGCCCGACTCCCGCCCAGGGAACACGGCGGTCCTTCTCGTTCCCGAAATTTTCTTCCGATCAACCTCTTGACCAGCTAAAACGCATATGGTACATGTTCCCAATATGGAACTACAGTTCGTATTACGCAACGTAATTGTGTTATGCGGGGTGTTGAGCGGACAAGGAAAGCCTGATACCGGGAGTTTGGATGGAAGATCGAGCCAGAGTCGTAATCGTGGGGGCCGGGATAGTCGGATGCGGTGTCGCCGAGCATCTGACGCGGATGGGATGGACGGACGTGGTCGTCCTGGATCAGGGGCCTCTGGATAGGCCCGGCGGTTCCACTTCCCACGCTCCCGGCCTCATGTTTCAGACCAACCCGTCAAAAACGATGACGGATTTCGCCAAATGCACCGTTGATCGGTTCGAGGAACTGGAGCTGGAAGGAAAGTCGTGCTGCCACCGGGTCGGAGGCATCGAGGTCGCGACGACGCCGGAGCGGTGGAAGGATTTGCATCGCAAGCAGGGCATCGCGAGCGCGTGGGGTGTCGAGTCGCATTTGCTTTCGCCAGAGGAATGCGTTGAGAAAGTCCCGATCCTCGACGCGACGAAAATCCTCGGCGGTTTCCACACCCCGACCGACGGCATCGCCAAAGCCGTGTGGGCCTGCGAGGCGATGATGAAGCTCGCGAGTGAGCGCGGCGCAAGGTTCTACGGCGAGACCGAAGTCCTCGGCTTCGAGGTCGAGAAAGGGAGGATAAAGGCCGTCGAGACTTCGCGGGGACGCATCGAGGCGGAGATAGTTCTCAGTTGCGCCGGGATGTGGGGACCGAAGCTTGGTCGGATGGTCGGGATGACGGTCCCGCTCACCCCGATGCAGCACCAGTACGTGTGGACCGGTTC
>JBOHBL010000217.1:0-1547 GCA_050698295.1 Rubrobacteraceae bacterium
GGCCTTCGAGCGCAGCGAGTCGTCGCCGCGCATCTCGGAGACCTCGTCCACGCACTTCACGCCCCGCTCGAACGCCGTGGTCAGGTGCGAATAGGCGCTCTTGACGTAGATGGAGCGCATGGTGAAGCCGCACGAGGAGCAGACCTCCCCGCTCCAGCCGCTCCGCGTGTCGGCGCGGCACTTGGGGCAGGCGAACTTCGTCGTCGCCGGCCCGCTGAAGGGGTCGCGGCCCTCGGACGGCGGCAGCCCCTTTTTGCGCCTCTTGTAGGCGGCGAGCCTCTCACGCAGGGCGTCCTTCGGCTCGAGCGGCCTCTCGGGGAGGACCTCCTTTCTGCGCCCTACGACGCCGAGGGCTTCGTAGTACGTCAGCCACCAGCCGCTCTCTCCGGCCTTCACCCGGCGGGCCACGCCGCGGGCCTGGGCGGGAGTGCGTATGACCTCCATCGCGCGCCCGAAGAACTTCCTCGCCTCGGCCCGCCACTGCGGGATGAGGTCCTGCGGGATCACGAACAGGGCCTGGTCGTTCGCCCCGAGCCGGACGGTGGCCTCGGCCAGACACATCAACTGAATCGTTTTACCGAATCCTTGCTCATGCGCGAGCATCCCGCGCTTTTTCACGAGGAGCCTGGACAGATGGTCGAGCTGGAAGGGCTTGAGTTCGAAGCCGTTCTCCGAGGCGATCTCCTCGAGGACCTTGCGGTTCTTTTCCACGGTTTCGAGGAAGCGGGTCTTCACGCAGCCGGGATCGGGAAGGTCGAAGCGCTCGCAGATGTACTCGATGCTCTTCGATCCCTCATCAAAAGAGTGTTCTCCGATGCGGACCTCGAGGAGCTTGCGCTCCATGACGAACCGCCTGAGTTCTCCGTCGCCGCGCTTGTTCTCGACTATCCGCTGAGTGTTCTCCGAGACGACCTTCGAGCGGGTGGAGAGCCTGTAGCGCTCGCCCTCCTCGTAGCCGCGCTCCGGTCGCTCCGAATGCAGCGGATGCGGTCGAGGTCGGTGAGCCAGCCCAGGCGCATCTGGGGCGGGACGGGGAACAGGGGAGTGGAGAAGCGGCTGGCTTCGTCCATCGCCTTGTGGCCCGCCTCGCGCAGGGCGTGGTCGAACGTGATGCAGCCCTCGTCCGCCAGAGCCTCTATTTGTCTGAAGGAGCGGTGGTTCTGTCCGAAGGCGGCCGGGTGCTGGCCGTTCAGCAGCTCCACCTCGCGCAGTTGCTTCTTCTTGGCGAGGGCGAGTCTCGCGTAGGCCGAGGGGTGGGAGGAGACCTTGCCGTTTTGGAGGGAGAGGTCGAAGCGCCGAGTACCTCCGGCTCCCGGTCTCGGCGGCAATGCGCCTGCGGAATTCGTTGCCGACGGCGGTGAAGTCGCTGGCGAGGGTCCGCGAGAAGCCGAGGGGGCTGACGCAGCGCGCCAGCCGCCCGCGTGCGGCGACGATCGGTTCGGCCGTTTTGGGAAGGCCCGGGCGGCTCGCGCTCAGGCGCGCCACTTCGTCGGTGGCGCGGTTGTCCGGCTTCACGAAGAAGGCGATGCTGGTCGCGAGTGACACGC
>JBOHBL010000218.1:0-6055 GCA_050698295.1 Rubrobacteraceae bacterium
GCTCTCCATCGGCGCGGTGAGCGATGTGATCGGTCGCCGGAAAGCCGTCATTTTGAGCGTCGCGAGCTTCTCGCTTTTCACCGCGCTCCTCGCCATCGCGCCCTCGCCGGAGGTGTTCGGACTCCTCCGTTTCCTCGCCGGACTCGGTCTCGGCGGCCTCATCCCGACGGCCGCCGCGCTCGTCTCGGAGTACGCGGGCCAGAGACGCGGCGGCTCGTCCATCACGTTCATGATGACCGGCTACCACGTCGGCGGCGTATTGACCGCGCTCCTCGCGATCCCGCTCCTCCCGTCCCTCGGATGGAGGGCGATGTTCGTAGTCGGCGCGCTCCCCGCCCTCGTCCTCGTCCCGCTCATGCTCAAAAACCTCCCCGAATCCCCGAGCTTCCTCATCGCCCGCGGACGCCGCGCCGAAGCCGAAGAACTCGCCGACCGCCACGGAGTCGCCATTCCACGAGAAGAAGTCCAAACGGAGGAGCGAACGTCGGCGGGAGGACGTTTCGGAGCTTTGAAAACTTTGTTTTCCGGCGGGTTTCTTCTCGGGACGCTCGCGTTTTCGGTCGCCTCATTCATGGGGCTTCTCCTCGTTTATGGACTCAATCAATGGCTTCCGACGATCATGCGCGACGCCGGATACGCGCTTGGTGCGGCACTCGCGTTCTTGCTCGTTTTGAACGTGGGGGCGGTGATCGGGCTTCTCGTAGCCGGCCCGGTCGCCGACAGATACGGCGCGAAGGTCTCGTGCGCCCTCTGGTTCGCCCTCGCGGCGGTGTTCCTGTTTTTATTGAGCGTCCCGATGCCGCTCGTTTTGACGTATGCGGCGGTCGCGCTCACAGGGGTGTGGGTTTTCAGCGCGCAGGTTCTTCTCTATGCATACGTGAGCAAGCACTATCCGACGTCGAGTCGCGGCACGGCCCTCGGATGGGCCGCCGGGATCGGACGTGTCGGCGCGATATGCGGCCCGCTCTTCGGCGGCGTCCTCGTCGGGGCGGGACTCGCCGTGCCGTGGGGCTTTTACGCCTTCGCCGCCGTCGGACTCGCCGGGGCGCTCTTCATCTCCATCATCCCGAAATCCCCGGTGAAAACGCCCGGAGAAGCCCGCCACAGCGAAATGGAAACGGAAAGTGGATGAAAACACAGGTCGGAATCGTCGGCGGAGGTCCGGCGGGACTCGTGCTCTCGCACCTCCTCCATTTGCAAGGCGTCGAGTCGGTCGTCCTCGAAGCCCGGAGTCGAGACGAACTCGAAAACGAGATCCGGGCCGGAGTTCTGGAGCAGCACACCGCCGACCTCCTCGAAGAGATCGGGGCGGGAGAGAGGATGCGCCGCGAGGGCTCGATACACCACGGCATCAACCTCCGCTTCGATGGACGCACCGAGCGAATAGACTTCGAGGACCTGGTCGGCAAGTCCGTCACCCTCTACGGCCAGCACGAGGTCGTGAAGGACCTCATAAAGGCGCGCCTCGCCGCAGACGGCAAAATCCTCTTCGGAGCCGAAGCCACCGAAATACACGACGTGGAGACCGATGCTCCGAAGGTCCTTTTCGAGAAGGACGGAGTTCGGGAGGAGTTGAAGTGCGAGTTTGTCGTGGGGGTGGACGGGTTCTATGGGATCGGGCGTCGGGCCATCCCGGAGTCCGTTCGCAAGGAGTACGTCAAGCTCTATCCGTTCGGGTGGTTTGGGATCCTGGTCGCCGCGCCGCCTTCGACCGGGGAACTCATCTACGCCAACCACGAGCGGGGGTTCTCGCTCGTGAGCACCCGCTCGCCGGAGATACAGCGGATGTACTTCCAGTGCGACCCGACAGAGGACGCGAACGATTGGTCTTCAGACAGGATATGGACCGAGATGCGCGCCCGCCTCGACAGCGACGACTGGAAACTGACCGACGGTGAGATCCTCCAGAAAAACGTCGTCCAGATGCGCTCCTTCGTCACCGAGCCGATGCGGCACGGTCGCCTTTTCATCGCCGGGGACGCCGCCCACATCGTCCCCCCGACGGGAGCGAAGGGCATGAACCTCGCCGTCGCGGACGTCCGGGTCCTCGCGAGGGGGCTCGCGGAGTTCTACGAGACCGGAAGCAAAGCATCGCTCGACGACTACTCGGAGGTTTGTCTGGAGCGGGTGTGGAAGGCGAGCCGTTTCTCGTGGTGGATGACGAGCATGCTTCACCGCTTCGACGAGGACGACGACTTCCAGTACCGTCTGCAGGTGGCGGAGCTGGATTACGTCACCGGTTCCAGAGCGGCGGCCACGACCCTCGCCGAGAACTACACGGGCCTGCAGCAGACCCTCCGGCGAAGATAATATACTTCGCCCATGATAGGAGAGAACACAGACCAGCTCATAGGGCGGCTCCGCGGCAAGCTCGACGGTCGTCTGGACGGGTATTTGCGGACGGACGCGGCTTCGAGGGCGATGTTCTCCACGGACGCTTCGATCTACCAGCGCAGCCCCATAGGCGTCGTCGCGGCCCGCTCCGAGAACGACGTGAAGCTCGTCGTGGAGGCGTCGGCGGAACTGGGGGCGCCGATCACGCCCAGGGGCACCGGGACTTCCCTCGCCGGACAGGCGACCGCGCCCGGGATCTCCCTCGACGTCTCGGAGATGAACGAGCTCGTCGAACTCGACCTCGACAAACGCCGCTGCGTCGTCGGGCCGGGGATGATCCAGGGCGAACTCAACGACCTCGTCGAACCCCACCGCCTGGTCTTCGGCGCGGACACTTCGACCTCCGACGTGGCGACTTTGGGGGGCATGATCGGCAACAACTCCGCCGGGATGAGGAGCCTGGTTTACGGGACCACCGCGGATCAGGTCCTCGCCCTCCGGTGCGTCCTCGCCGACGGAGAGGTCGTCGAACTCTATCCGATGCCGAGGGGCGAGGCCGAGAGAAAGGCGAAAGACGACGGCGCCGAAGCGCGGCTCATCAGGGGCGCGCTCGACATCGGCAGGCGCTACGAGACCGAGATAAAGCGGCGGTTTCCGCGCCTGATCCGGCGCGTCTCCGGCTATGGCCTCGATGCCCTCGTGGACCGCGAAGAACTGGACCTGACACGCCTCGTCTGCGGCTCGGAAGGCACCCTGGCCGTCGTGACGCAGGCCGAACTCGTCCTGCGCGAACTGCCGGAGATGAGAATGCTCGCCTCCTTCGAGTTCGATTCTCTCGCCGCCTCCGCCAGGGCGACGGTGGAGCTTCTGAAAACCGACCCCTCCGCCGTCGAACTCCTCGACGACGTCGCCATCGGACGCGCCCGCGCGAACCCGGCGTACCGCTCCGCGACGGACTTCGTGCGGGGAAAGCCTCGCGCTCTGCTCCTCGTCGAATGGAGCGGGACGGAAGAGGAAATAAGAGAACGCCTCGCCTCCCTCGACGATCTCAGCGAGTTGGTGAAAGCCACGAGCGTCGCGCCGCTCCGGACGCGGGAGGAGCAGGCCCAGACGGTCAAACTCCGCAAATCCATCCTGCCTCTGCTTCTCGGCACCGCCGAAGACGAGAAGCCGGTCGCCTTCGTGGAGGACGCCGCCGTCCCCCCCGACCGCCTCGAAGAGTTCGTCACCCGCTTCGAGGAGATAGTGGCCGAAAACGACACGTGGGCCTGCTTCTACGGCCACGCGAGCGTCGGCACCCTGCACGTGAGGCCCGCCCTCGACACCGGAGACCGCGCCGGGGTCGAGAAGATGCGCCGCATCGCCGAGGAGGTCGCGGATCTCGTGTCGCACCTGGGCGGTTCCATCTCAGGTGAACACGGCGACGGGTTGGCTCGTTCGGAGTTTCTGGAGAAGATGTACGGCTCCGAAATACTGCGCGCCTTCGAGGAAGTGAAGAACCTCTTCGACCCGGAACGGAGGTTGAACCCTGACGTCATCGTCGCCCCGAAACCGATGGATTCCAGGCTCCGCATCGGCCCGGACCACAGCCGGATGCTGCTGAAGACGGGGATGGACTTCTCGTCCCAGGGCGGCTTCGCCAAGGCCGTCGAGCTTTGCAACGGCTCGGGATTTTGCCGCAAAAAGAACTCCGGCACGATGTGCCCCTCGTACATGGTGACGATGGATGAGCGGGACACGACCAGAGCGAGAGCGAACATGCTCCGCTCCGTCCTCGACGGCACGCTCCCGAAGGAAGACCTCACCGGCGAGCGGATGAAGGAGACTTTTGACCTCTGCGTCGGATGCAAAGCCTGCAAGAGCGAATGCCCCTCGCAGGTGGACGTCGCCTCCATGAAGACCGAAGTCCTGTACCAGATGGGAAAGAGAAGCGGATTCCCCTTGAAACAGAGGCTTGCGGGTCGGATGCGCTCCCAACTCGCCCTCGCCGCCAAGTTCCCGAGGCTCTACAACCGCGTCGCCTCTTCCTACCTCGCCCGCCTCGGAGCATCTTTCGCGGGAATCGATAAGCGGCGTTCCCTGCCGATGGTCACGGAAAAAGTCTTCTCGAAGCGCTTCCCGGATCTTCCGAAGGGCGACGGCCCCGCGGAAGTCGCCCTCTTCAACGACACCTGGAACGAATACCAGAGGCCGGAGGTCGGGGAGGGCGCCGTCCGCGTTCTCGCCGCCGCCGGAGCGAAAGTCCTCCTTCCGGAGGTGGTTTGCTGCGGAAGGCCGATGCTCTCCGAGGGTCTCGTGGACGAGGCCCGCGAGAACGCCAAACGTAACCTCGACCTGCTCTATCCGTTGGTCGAGCGCGGCATACCTCTCGTCGGGCTGGAGCCGAGCTGCATCCTCACGATGCGCGACGACTACGAAAAGCTCCTCCCCAACGACGGACGGGTCGGCGAACTCACCGAGGCGACCCGGCTCTTCGAGGAAGCGTTGCTGGAACTCGACGCAGAGATTCCTTTCCTCGAAGGCGAGCCCGTCCTGCTTCACGGACATTGCCATCAGAAGGCGCTCGTCGGGACGGGGCCGACGGAGAAGGTCCTCGGCTTCGTCTCCGGCTCCGACGTTCGAACCGTCGATTCCGGTTGCTGCGGGATGGCCGGTTCGTTCGGCTACGACCATTACGACGTCTCGATGAAGATGGGCGAGAGGAGGTTGTTCCCGGCGGTGAGGGAGGAATCGAGTCGCGTCGTGGTCGCTCCGGGGACGAGTTGCCGCGAGCAGGTCTTTGACGGGACCGGGCGGCGGGCGATCCATCCGGCGGAGTACCTCGCCTCCCGACTCGAAGGTTCTTCGCGGGACGTTGGCTGAGGAGCGGGACAGCCTGTGGTTCGCCTTCCGCGGCGAGGATTTGCTGGTGAAGAGTGATGGGGCGATAGCCATGCCGCGGGCGGGTTTGATGGAAGACCTCGGCCTCGACGTTCGGTTTTCGATGGAGGTTGGGGATCTCGGCGGGGTCCGTTGTTGGGCTGTCGAGCTCTCGGAGGGTGAGGCGGCGCCCGGGGGGATGGAGTTTCGGGATTTGCGGACTTTGATCCTGAGCGTCGATGAGCGCATCTTCGCGATGGCCGGAAGGGCGAAGCAGATCCTGGCATGGCATCGGAACAGCAGGTTCTGCGGGCGCTGCGGGGTCGAGACGGGGCCGGGTCCCGTCGAGCTGGAGCGGCAATGCCCCCGGTGCGCGATGGTGTTCCGTCCGCGTCTGAGCCCGGCGATCATCGTCCGCGTGAGGCGCGCCGATAGCATCCTCCTCGCCCGCTCGCCGTGGTTCGCGCCGGGGCTCTACAGTTTGCTGGCGGGGTACGTGGACCCCGGCGAGTCCGTCGAGGAGACCCTGCGGCGCGAGGTGCGCGAGGAGGTCGGCATCGAGGTGGAAAACGTCCTGTATTTCGGGAGCCAGCCCTGGCCGGTCTCGGACTCGCTCATGATCGGCTTCACCGCCGACCACGCGAAAGGTGAGATCACCCCGGACCCATCCGAGATAGAGGACGCCGGCTGGTACGCAGCCACCGACGAACTCCCCCGACTCCCTCCAAAAATAACCATAGCGCGAGTCATGATCGACGACTTCGTGAACAGAGACCCAAAACGTTGAGGCGCGAGAACATAGTCAGCGGCACGCCCTGGGAGAGTTCGGTCGGATACTCCCGCGCCGTGAGGCTCGGGCCGT
>JBOHBL010000219.1:0-3501 GCA_050698295.1 Rubrobacteraceae bacterium
CACGTGGCTCGCGGCGATGATGGACGAGCTGGAGGGACAGTCCGCGTGGCGCGAGCCGCTGGTGGGCGCTCTATTCGGAAACTTCTACCAGGACCGCGCCCGGCGGCGGGCGAATACGGAGGGCAAGCACTTCATAATGGGGGAAACCTTCCGGGAGAGCTGGCTCGGATCCATCAGGAACTTCGTCCTGAGCGAGGCGACCGCGAGGTTCCCCGAAGCGGCCCCCAACGGCTATGTCGTCGTCAAGGAACCGAACGGCACCATCGGGGCGCCGCTGCTCCTCGAAGCGATGCCCGAGAGCCGGCTGGTCCTCCTCGTCCGCGACCCGCGCGACGTCACAGCCTCCAGCATGGACGCGCGCCGCAAAGGAGGATTCCGGGGAGAGAACAGAAACGAGGGGGAGCGCGACACCTCCCCGAATACGAACCCGGACGCCTTCGTCAAGAAGCGGGCCAAAACCTATATGCAGCAGGTCGGAAGCGCCAAAAAAGCCTACGACGCCCACAAAGGACCCAAGACGCTCGTCCGCTACGAAGATTTGAGGGCCGACACGCTTGGGACCATGAAGCGCCTCTATTCGGAGATAGGTGTTTCCGTTGACGAGGACGAACTGACCCGCTCGGTCGAGAAGCACTCCTGGGAGAGCATACCGGAGGAGAAGAAGGGGGAGGGCAAGTTCTACCGCAAGGCCACTCCCGGAGGCTGGCGAGAGGACCTCACGCCGGAGCAGGCGAGGGCCGTCGAGGAGATCACCGCGCCCCTCCTCGCGGAGTTGTATCCTGATACGGAATCCGGTTGATCGCCTCCTCCACCGCGTCTGCCTTGCCTTGTGGCGTAGAGACGTAGCATGCTACGTCCTGCAAACGCCTCGCTTCCCCGCACGGAACCATTCAAACGGATTCGGTATGGCGGAACCGCTTGAGGGCCGCTCCATGAAGGTCTCGGTGGTCATCCCGACCCTGAACGCGGGTCCATCGTTCCGTGACCTGCTCGAGAAGGTTCGCTTCCAGGAGGGGGGCTTCGAGGTCGAGGTCGTGGTGGTGGATTCCGGCTCGACGGACGGCACGGTCGAGCTTGCCCGAAGCTACGGGGCGAGGGTGCATCGGATACCAAAGTCCGAGTTCGACCACGGCGCGACGCGCAACCTCGGGGTTTCGCTCTCGACGGGCGAGCTCGTGGTTTTGGCCGTGCAGGACGCCGTCCCGCTCGACGGGCGGTGGCTGGCGGCGATGGTCGAGGACCTGGAGCGCGACGATCTCGTAGCCGGGGTCTACGGGCGGCAGGTTCCCCACCCCCACGCGGGCGCGATGACGCGGGTTCTCGTGGGCAACCTCGCGTCGGCGAGCCTGGAGCGCCGGGAACAGTTCATCGACGACCCGGAGAGCTACCGCAGGCTGCCCCCGATCAAACGCAGACGCCTCGCCGCCTTCGACAACGTTAGCTCCTGCCTCCGGCGCTCGGTCTGGGAGGAGATACCCTTCGAGAGGACGAACTTCGGCGAGGATATGAGGTGGGCCAAGAGGGTCCTCGAAGCGGGCTACAAGACGATCTACGAGCCGCGCTCAGCGGTGTTCCACTCCCACGAGCGCGGCGCGCTCTACGACCTGAAACGCTACTACGTGGACCAGCGGCTGCTTCTGGACCTCTTCGGGCTGGCCCGCGCCCCGAGCCTCGTCCGGCTGCTCATGACGATACCGGGAGCCTCCATGCACCTCTACCGGCTGCTCAGGCGGGACGCCGAGCTGGCGAAAAAGGGCGCGCCGCTCCTCGTGTTGCTGGCCCTCAAGCACGCCATCCCGGCGCAACTCGGAAGCTACCTCGGGGCCAGGAGCGGAACCCTCGCTCGCATCAGCCCCCGCGCCTTCGAGAAGATGCACCGCTTTTTGAGCAAGGGCGTGTGATCCTCTCGGCGATGCGTGTCATAATCTCCGCCGTTGTGAGTCTGAATTTATTCATGAAGCATCCCGCGAACCGCCGGTCGCGGGACGGAGAATTCCAAAGTCGAAACGCGGTCTTCCCTTCGCCGGTCGGCGCTTCGGGAGGGTCGAGGAAAACCCTACTCCCCACTCCCCACTCCCTACTCTCCGGAGCGAAGCGACCATGAGGATACTTTTCACCGCGCACCAGTTCTTCCCGGAGCATTACGCCGGCACGGAGATCCTGACCCTCGGGCTCGTGCGGGAACTTAAGGCCCGCGGCCACGAGCCGTTCGTGCTGGCGCCCAGGCGCAGCGTCCCCATCACCGACATTCGACCGGGGGAGATAGTGGACTACGAGTTCGAAGGCATCCCCGTGCGCCGGGTGGGGCGCCCGGAGGAGAGCGCCGAACCTCCGTACGAACTGGACTACCAGAACGACGTCATGGCCCGACGCGCGAGGGAGTACGCGCTGGAGATCGAACCGGATGTCGTTCACGCGATGCACTTCCAGGGGCTTTCGGCGAGTGTGATCCCGGTCTTCGAGGAACTGGGGCTTCCGTTGGTGTACACGGCGACGGATTTCTGGGCGGTCTGCCCGGTGGTGGACCTCCGCCGCCACGACGGGGCGATGTGCGAGGGGCCGGAGCTTTCCCACTGCGTCCGCTGCGTGGCGAGCCGCTACCCGAACTCCCGGATGGCGCGCGCCATGAAGTGGGTGCCGGACGCGGTAATCGGCGCCGCCGGCAGGAGGTCCGGGAGTTTGCTCTCTAGTTTGTTGCGCCAGCCTCGCGCGGTCGGCGCCATCGAGGAGCGTCCGGGGCATTTGAGGGAGAAGATCGGGCGCGTTGACCGCGTTATAGCCCCCACCCGCCTCATGCGCGACATGCTCGTCTCCAACGGCGTCGGGACGGAGGATACGGTCGAGGTCTCCAACTACGGTATTGACACCTCGCACATGGCGGGGGGGCCGCCCAACACGAACGTCCCGCCGCCGCTCCGGATCGGCTACATGGGCTCGATGGCGCCGCACAAGGGCTGCGACACCCTCATCGAAGCCTTCAAAAAGCTCCCCCCGGAGCTGGACGCCTCGCTCGCTATCCACGGCAACCTGGAGAGGTTCCGGCCCTTCGTCAACAAGCTGCGCCGGCTCGCCGCCGGCGACGAGCGGATAGACTTCGCCGGCCCGTTCCAGCGAGAGCAGGTGGGACGGGTCTTCTCGGAGACGGACGTCCTCGTCGTGCCTTCGCGGTGGTACGAGAACGCGCCGGTCGTGATCTACGAATCCTTCGCCGCCGGGGTACCGGTGATCGCCACCGACCTCGGGGGCATGTCCGAGGTCGTGGAACACGGAGAGAACGGCCTGCTCTTCGAACTCGACGACGCCGAAGACCTCGCCCGCCAACTCCGCCGCCTCGCCGAGGAACCGGGCCTCATCGAAAAACTGCGAGCCGACATCCCCCCGGTCAAGACCGTCCAGCAAAGCGCGGACGAGCTCGAGGAGCTGTACGGCTCGCTCCTCGCAAAGAAGGAGAAGGCTTGAAGGTACTCCTTGCGGGCGCGGGGGGCCAGCTCGGACGCGAGC
>JBOHBL010000220.1:0-3222 GCA_050698295.1 Rubrobacteraceae bacterium
CCCCTGGTGGCGCTTCCAGCCCGCGATGCTTAAAAGCTCTCCTTCATGCGGGCTGGATGCCCGCACCCCCAGGAGAAAGCCGCCTTCTGATTCGATATCACCCGTCCGTCTGTCCGGGTTCGGAGAATGTTTCGTTGAGGGCTTCGAGCCTGAAGTTAAGTTCGTCGAGGGAGGCGTTGAGGGACGCGGCCTGTTGGGAGGCGCCCGCCGTGTCCACCGAGGCCCGCACGACCTGCGCCCGGAGGGTCAGGAGTTGCTCGGAGATGCCGGAGATTTCCTCGTCGGCTTTCCGGACGTGTCTTTCGAGCTGTCGCAGGCTCGTCTCTCGTTGAGTATCGTCCGATGAACGTTCCTGGAAGTCTTTGAGCGTTTCGGCTGCTCTCTCGCGGTTTCGGGCAACGTCCACGAGGCGTTCGGCGGTCTCGTGGAGTCTTGGGACGGAGTCTTCGAGGACCTGTTTCGTCACGTCGTCGGACTCTTCGATGGCGGTGAGGACCTTGCGGTAGGTCACGAGCGCGCCCTCGGCCTTTTCTCTGGTCTCTCCTCGGGGAAGCCAGCGCGCCCGGCGTTCGGGGGAGATGTCGCGGGAGGGGCTCGCCGGGATGCTCGCGCCTCTGCCCTCCAGCACCCGGCGCTCGAAGATCGGGTCTTTCGCGGCGAGGTAGATGAGGGTGGCGTACGTGACGAGGGTCAGGGGGAGTACCCACCACGCAAACGTCATCGCGAAGATGCCGAGGCCCGCGATGAGGGTCATCAAATTGAGAGGCTTCAGCGCGGCGGCGCGCAGCACTTTGCGCCGCTTCTCGGGCGTTTGGGGTGGGCGTTCCATCATCTCTTCAGTCTCACCCGGCTTCCGACCGAGAGGGCGAGGGCCTGGGTGGCGTTGCCTTTGTTGATGGAGACGCTCAATCGCCAGTGGGAGTCGGGAACCAGGATCAACTCTCCGGCGCCCGCCGCTCCGAAGGTCTCGACGTAGCGTATCGCCATGTCCCCGTCCCCGACATCCAGCTTCAGTTTGTCACCATAACCAAGCCCCGAACTCTCTTCTCTGACCGAGAGGCGGGCGTTCCCGAAGCGGTCAACGTCTATGACGCGGGCGGAGATCTCTCCGTCCCGCGCCTCGTCTTCGACGATGCTCAGGGGCCTTAGGGAAGCGGGGGATATTTCGTCTCCGAGTTCGAGCGGATCCAGGCCCGAAGCGAGGTGCGCCGCCGCCGGAGCGAAGACGTCGCGTCCGTGGAAGGTGCTCGAAACCGGGTGAACCTTATACTCGTCGTTCGTGATTTCGACGGCGGATGGGATCCCGCCGAGGGCCTCCGCCGCCGGGACGAGAAGGCCGTTGTCCGGGCCAACCATCAGGGCGCCGCTCGCGGTTTGGAGCGATATCTCACGCCGCTCCGTCCCGACGCCGGGGTCCACGACCGCCAGATAAACCGCGTCCTGGGGCATGTACCGGGTGGCATGCTGCAAGATTTCCGCTCCGGCCTCGACCGCGAAGTTCGGCACCTGGTGCGCGAGGTCGAGGATCTGGGCGCCGGGTGCTATTCGCAGCATCACGCCTTTGCACGTGCCAACGAAGTCGTCGGCGAGCCCGAAATCCGATAGAAAGCAAATCGTCCTCATAAAGACAGTATAAATCCCCGCCGCTCGTAGTTTCGAGGTCGAAGTTTGCGTTACAAAGAATTCCCGATCTCAACCACCGCGCGGTTCTCCCCGTTCCAGGAAAAGTTGATAAGCGAAGCGCGCTGACGGGCGTGGTCTTTTAGAACCGAAAAACCGCTTCAGTCCGCGACCGGCCCGGAACCGCGCCCCCTGAGCTTCTGGAGCGCGTAGTAGCCTTTGATCCCCGCCTTGAAGATCCCGGCCTGAAGCGGGCGCAGCTTTTTTTCGTGGGTGCCTGTGTACCTTTCCTCGCGTCCTCCGAACTTCTTCTTGAACTTGTAGACGCCCCAGAGGGGATGGTCCTCGGTCGGGTTGCAGGGGACGCCATACATGTCGTACCGCTTCGCGCCCTGCTCTCGCGCCGCCGAAAGCGCCTCGAACTGCGTCAGGTAAGACGCATAGAGGTTGTCCCCCTGACGGGTGGACGCGCCGTAGAAATAATACGCTTCCTCACCGAAAGTCAGGATCACCGCTCCCGCCAGCAATTCTCCTTCTCTTTTCGCCACGATGAGCTTCGCGGGAAGCTCCCTCATGAAGCGCCGGTAATACTCCCTGGGCCGAACCGCGAATTCCTGTCGCCGGGCCGTGTCCTCGTGCAAATCCATGAACTTTTCGAGATCGCGCTCTTCGGACGGGCCGGCTTCGATCCCCTCGCGACCCGCCCGCCTTACCCCGTAGCGGGTGTCCTTCGGGAAGGCGGCGAGCTGCTCGTCCGCGTCCTCGAGAACGTCGAGTACGAAGGTGCAACGGGGCTGGATGCTCTCTATTTTCTCGAAGTCGGCGCCGATCGCTTTATCTTCGGAAACGCGGGGCTCCACGTCGATGAGGCAGGCGCCTTCGCCTTTCGTCCGCTCCGAGACAGACTCCACAACCTCCTCGATGTCCGATCCCTCAGAGACAACCGGACCATGAGGAGCGTACGCCAGCGACCCGAGCCCCGGCAACTCCCTCAATAAAACCTGCGCCGCGCCCTCGTCCCCGAGCAACCTCAAGGGCCGCCAGCCATGATGACGCCTGAACTCTCCCCACTCCCAGGACTGGAGGATGCTCCCCCCAAGACCCCCTACGGCGCCGTTCCACTCCTCGCGCTCTTTGACTTCTCGAAAAACAGCGACCTCCCGACACTCCATTCGCTATGAAACCATAACCACCGACTCCGGCGCGGCAATTATCCACAAACGAATGTGCCGCATCAACGCTCCAGACCCCATCCAGACCATGAGCGGTTGGCTTTTCCTCAATACTAAACTTGAACTTTAAGACAATATGAGCCTGTACTAACAGTTTAAGAAAAATTTGTTACAGCCTTCGATGGGGGTCGAGGCGCAACATGTTGTGGGCGGAACTGGAAAGGTATGGACATATCGTGATAATCGTCCGAAAACCGGCTTGTTTATGGGAAATTCGGCTGGTTGCGTCTGTTGTTCGGGGGTGGTACTTTCGGTTTCGTGTAGTTTCATGCGCCCTGGGGCTCGGTCTTTAGCTAGGGTTCAGGCATGAGGCTGTGAGGGGCTTCGCTGGCTAGGGAGGGGCGGCGAGGTCTTAAGGACCTCCAGGGAG
>JBOHBL010000221.1:0-1370 GCA_050698295.1 Rubrobacteraceae bacterium
CAGCAACTTCGCTCCGACGCTCGGAGCGCCCGGAACCGATGGGGCGGGACCCGGAGCCTCTCTCTCCACGGCAAACCTCCAGACAACGTGGGGCAGGCTTGCAACGAACCTTTCCACCTTCAGGCTACACAATCAAGCGGCGAAACGTCAAGCCGAAGACGTCCAAAACGCCCGGCGACGAACTACCGTCCGGCCAGAGTCCCGGCTCCCACAAACCTTTCGAGAACCGAAAGCGCCGCCTCCGCCTGCCGCCGACGCCTTTCTTGCTTCGAAACCCGCCTCCCGTTCTCCTTCTTCGGAATCGGAGCGACGAGCCCCCAATTCGAGTTTATCGGCTGAAGAGTTCCTTCTTTGGTGGTGATGTATTTCGCCAACGCCCCCGTCATCGTACCGACCGGCATGGTTATGAGGTCTTCGTTTTTCGCCATCCTCGCCGCGTTCGTTCCGGCGATATAGCCCATCGCCGTGCTTTCGACGTATCCCTCCACACCGGTCAATTGCCCGGCGAAGAAGAGCGGCGCAGCACTCAAAGACTTCCGTATCCTCATCGTCGCTTCGAGCATCTTGTTCGATGGGAGATATGTATTTCTGTGCATCACGCCCATCCGGGCGAAGTCCGCTTTTTCGAGGCCGGGGATGGTTCGGAAGACTCTTTTTTGCTCGCCCCATTTGAGTCTCGTCTGAAAACCGACGATGTTGTACACACGTCCCTCCGCGTCATCTTGCCGAAGCTGTACGACAGCGTATGCTTCGTTGCCCGTCCTCGGGTCGGGAAGCCCCACCGGCTTCATCGGGCCGAAACGCAAAGTGTCCTTTCCGCGGCGGGCGATGGTTTCGACGGGGAGGCATCCCTCGAAATACAAGTTTTCCTCGAAGTCCTTTATCGGGGAAAGCTCGGCGTCCGCGACTTCCTCGACGAAGGCGTAATATTGCTTTTCGTCCATCGGACAGTTTATGTACGCGGCCTCGCCCTTTCCGTATCGGGAGGCCATGAAAGCCGCCTCGTCGTCTATGGAGTCGCGATGGATTATGGGAGAGGCCGCGTCGTAAAAATACAAGTTCTCGCCGGACAACTTCTCGATCTCCGCATGGAGCGCGTCGGATGTCAATGGCCCGGTCGCTATGACAGTCGGGCCGGAGGGTATTTCTTCCACCTCCTTTCTCACGACCTCGATGTTCGGGTGGGAGTGGACGGTTTCGGTGACGGAGCGGGCGAAGTCGTCGCGGGAGACTCCGAGGGCGCCCCCCGCCGGGACGGAGTTCGCGTCGGCGCATCGCAAAATGACGGAGCCGAGGCGCCGGAGTTCTTCTTTGAGGAGGCCGGAGGCGGTTTCGAGGGCGTTTCCACCCAAAGAGTTCGAGCATACGAG
>JBOHBL010000222.1:0-6484 GCA_050698295.1 Rubrobacteraceae bacterium
GGCCTTCTGAAAGTCGAAGCCGACGTTGGATTTGTCGATGTTGGCCGCGGTGTGGGCGACGCCGTCCTTGATGACCGCCGGAAAGCCGCAACCGATCGGGCCGTTCCAGCCGTCGGAGCGAACTATCTCGACGACCGTCGCGGCTATCGCCTCCGGCGTCGAAGGCTGGGGCGTCAATATCCTCACCCTCTCGGAAGTCAATTCGCCCGTCTTTGTGTCCACGCGGGCGCCCTTGATCCCCGAGCCCCCAACGTCTACGCCGAATATCTCCATAGCGCCATCCTCCCGTAACATACCCGAAGGTATTCTATATTTCTCGGGGGTCGGAAGTTCGGGGGAAGACGACCACCTCTCCCTCGATGCTCGCGCGGACCCGTTCGCCGGGTCTGAAGCCGCGCGCGCCCATCGAACGGGAAACTATTTGCTCACCGGAGTCGAGCCTGAGCCGCACCAACTGGTCGTGGCCGTAGAATTCTCGGCTTTCGACGAGAGAGTTCGCGTCGGAGGTTTTCCAGAGCCGCACGGCTTCCGGTCGGACCATGACCTCGATTTCGCCGGAGAAAGCCCCCCGCGCCGGCGCTGTTCCGAGGGAGCATCCGGCTTCGCCGTTTTCCGCCGTGCCGGACAGGAAATTCGCTTCGCCGACGAAGGCCGCGACCTCGCGGGTCGCGGGGTCGTGGTAGAGGTCTTCCGGTCGGGCGCTCTGGACTATCTTTCCGTCGAACATCACGGCGACTTCGTCGGCGATGCTGAGAGCCTCGTCCTGATCGTGGGTGACGAAGATCGCCGTCGCGTCGGCTTGCGCGAGAATTTCGCGCATCTCCCGCCGCACCTCGGTTCGCAGCGAGGCGTCGAGATTCGAGAAGGGCTCGTCGAGCAACACGACGGATGGCTCGGGGGCGAGCGCCCTCGCGAGCGCGACGCGCTGCTGTTGTCCGCCGGAGAGCTCGTGGGGCATCCTCTCTCCGAGTCCTGCGAGGCGCGCGAGGGCGAGGACTTCTTCGACGCGGCTTTTTTGCTTCCCGCCGCCCTTGAGTCCGAAGGCCACGTTCCGTTCGACGCTGAGGTGGGGGAAGAGCGCGTAGTCCTGAAACACAACCCCGACGCGCCGCTTCTCCGGCGGGACGAAGACGCCACCTCCAGCCACTTTTTCGCCGTTAATCTCCACTTCGCCGGAGTCGGGGGGCTCGAAGCCGGATATGAGGCGCAGGGTCGTCGTCTTCCCGCACCCCGACGGCCCGAGGAGAGCGAGTAGTTCGCCTCGCCGCGCTTCGAGGTCGAGGTCTCTCGCCGCCCTGACCGCGCCGTAGCTCAGGCTCACGCCGGCGAGCCGGACCATCGTCCCGCTCATTTCCCGCGCTCTCTTATGACGAGGAGGTACATCGGGAGGGCGGAGACCGTGATCAGGAGCAGCGCGGGCGCGGCGGCGCGGGCGAAGAACGCTTCCGAGGTCGCGTTCCAGACGCTGGTCGCGAGCGTCGTGAAGCCGGTCGGGCTGAGGAGCAACGTCGCGGGCAATTCTTTCATGGTCGTCAAGAATACCAGCGCGGCTCCGGCGAGGATCCCTCTTTGCGCCAGCGGGGCGGTGACGGTCGCCATCACGTTCAGCGGGCTCCGCCCGAGGGATTGGGCCGCTTCTTCGATGCTCGGGCGGATCTGGAGCAGGGCGGAGCGGGTGGCTCCGACCGCCTGCGGCAGGAAGTGGATGGCGTAGGCCAGGATCAAAATTCCGAGCGTCTGATAAGCCCACGGAGCGTAGTTCGCCCCGAAGAAGACGAACGCGAGCGCGAGCGCGATGCCGGGCAGAGCATACCCGACATACGTCAACCTCTCGACGGTCCCCGACACCTTCCCCGGAAACCTGACGGCGAGTATCGCCACCGGCAATGCCGCGAGCGCCGTGACGCCCGCCGCGAGCCCCGAAACGCACACCGAGTTCCACGCCGCCCCCCAGACCAACCGCAGCGGCTCTCCCATCGAGACTCCCCGGACGAGCCAGAAAAAGAGGACGCCAACCGGAACGGCGAGCGCGAGAGAGACCACGCCCCCGCAAAAAACCAGCGCGGGAAGTCGCCAGCGCCCGAGGGAAATCGTCCGCGCGGACCTGACGCTCCCCGAGGTCTGATGGTACCTGGCGCGACCGCGAGTGCGGGCCTCGAAAAACAACACCGTCGCGGTTAAAGCGACGAGCATCAGGGCCAGTATCGCCGCTGGGGTGCGGTCGAAAGCGGAGCGGTACTGCAAGTAGATCGCGCGCGAGAAAGAATCGAATTGCAACAAGGAGACGACCCCGAAATCGCTCAGGGCATAGAGCGCGACGAGCAAACTTCCGGCGACGATGGCCGGACGCAACTGTGGAAGGGTCACCGAGAAGAACGTCGGCCACGCGCCCCTCCCCAAACTTCTCGATGCGTCTTCGAGGGCCGGGTCAAGCCCGCGCAGCGCGGCCCGAACGGTCAGGAACACGTACGGGTAGGTGAAGAGGGTCAGAGCGAAAGCCGCGCCGCGCAGACCGTAGATCTCCGGCAGCCGCTCGACCCCGAACGGCTCCAATGCCCCCTGAAGCGTCCCCCTCGGCCCGAGCGTGCTGACGAGAACGAACCCCCCGACGTACGACGGCATAACGAGCGGAAGCGCCGCCAAAACCGCCCAGATTTTTCGCCCCGGCAGATCCGTCCTCACGGTGAGCCAGGCCAGCGGCACGGCGACGAAGACGGAGGCCGCGGTGACGATCGCGGCGAGAACCACGCTGTTCGCCAGGACTACGAGGGAGTCGGCGTCCAGCGCGACTTCGAAAAACTCCGAAGGGCCTCTCTCGAAGCTCCTCAGAAAGAGGTAGGCGAGGGGGAGGGCCATGAACAGGGCCACCACGGACGCGGGGAGCCACACGGCCTTCGGGGGCCGCGCGGCTCGTTTCTCTCCGCTCGCGGTGGTCACGTTTTCTTAAAGGACTCCCGTTTCTTCCATGAGCTCGAGGGTGCCTTCCAGGTCGTCGAGGTTGGAGAGGTCGATGTCCGGGGTCTCTATCTCGGAGAGCGGCGTGAGTTGTTCGTTGGTCTCGACGCCTTCGATGAGCGGGTACTCGTAGGTCTCGTCGGCGAAGAACTGCTGGGCGTCTTCGGAGACCATGTACCCGAGGAACTGCTCCGATTCTTCGACGTTGTCCGAGGTTTCGAGGATCCCCGCTCCGGCGACGTTGATGAGCGCGCCCACGTCTCCGTCTCTCGGATAGTAGTTCCTCGCTCCGAAGCTCTCGCCCTGCTCCGCGAGTGCCCGGAAGAGGTAGTAGTGGTTCACGAAACCGACGTCCACCTCGCCGGAGGCGACGCCTTCGAGGGTCGTGGTGTTGTCTTCGTAGACGGTTGGATCGTTGGCCTGGATGCCTTCGAGCCACTCGCGAGCGACGTCCTCGCCCTCGGTTATACGGAGCGCGGTCACGAACGCCTGGAAGGAACCGTTGGTGGGCGCCCAGCCGATCCTGCCCTCCCACTCAGGATCGGTGAAGTCGAGGATGGAGTCGGGCAATTCTTCCTCGCTCAAAGTCTCGGTGTTGTACGCGACGACGCGCGCCCGACCGGAGATTCCAACCCACTCCCCCTCAGGCGACTTGAACCTGTCCTCGACGGGGGAAAGTATTTCTTCGGGAAGCTCGGTGAGGATGCCTTCTTCGGCGACCGCGCCCAAAGCGCCGGCGTCCTGGGCGAAGTAGATGTCGGCGGGGCTGTTCTCGCCTTCTTCGAGGAGGGTCGCCGCGAGTTCCGCCGTGTCGCCGTAGCGGACCAGAACCTCCATCTCGGTCTCCTCGATGAACTGGTCTATGACCGGCCCGATCAACTCCGCGCTCCGCCCGGAATAAACCGTGAGAGACTCCCCATCGGAACTCGCCGCTTCTTCACCAGACGCCATGCCGGTATCTTCCGAACCTTCACCGGAGGACTCGGCCGCGGTGTCTTCCGAACCTCCACCATCCTGAGACCCTTCCTCGGCCTCCTGGCCGCATCCGGCAACCACCGCCAGGCAAAACACCAGCGTGACCAAAATGGCGCCCCACGCCCTATACGCCGAAACCAAACCCATCCCTTCTCCTCTCCGTCTCACCGATCATAATGACAATCATTTCCAAAGGCAGGAGCAAGCATAGAGGATGTTTCGGATGGGATCAAGGACCGACAGGCGCGGGCGTGTCCCGGATCACAAGCGTCCGGAGACCCCGCCAAAGTCGTCCAGGACCAGCCCGGATCGAAAAGTTCTTGCTTGTACTCCGTTCCCATCCGTGTGATACTTGAGATAGCTAAATGTTACAAGATGCGTACATTGTAACAAAATCTTGTGACAAGCGGTCGCATTTGAGTTACAAGCGAAGATGGAGGTTTGGATGGAGCGAGGAGGCGTTTTCTGGGTGGGGGTGATGCTGGCGCTTGTGGCGCTGGCTTATCTGGCACCGTACACGATTTTGAGTGGGGTGGATCACGTTTTCGGGAGTTTTCTGTTCTGGGTGGTGTTCGGGTTGGTGGCGATCTGCGTGAACGCGGCCATCGCGATGCGGTGGAGGGATTGAGATGGACGCGAGTTTTGTTTGGGCGGGGTTGGGGATCTACGTTTTGCTCGTCGGCGGGGTCGCTTTCCTTGCGAGGGGTGGGATGACGGGCGGCGGGCTCGTGGATTACTTCCTGTGGAACCGTTCGATGGGCGGCATCGTCGCGGCGCTCAGTTATGCGGCGACCACGTACAGCGCGTTCATGCTCGTGGGGTTGGCCGGGCTCACGTATGCGGGTGGGGTGGGGGCGCTCGGTTTCGAGATGGTCTACTTCTCGGGGCTCGTCCTCGTGGCTTTCTTCGGGCCGAGGTTCTTGCTTGCGGGAAAGAAGTTCGGGTACGTGACGACCTCCGAGATGCTCGGGCACCGGTACGCCAGCCGGAGCGTCGCGGCGGTGGTGGCGATCGCCAGTTGCGTCTTTCTCGTGCCGTACAGCGCGGTGCAGCTTGCGGGGATCGGGTATTTGCTGGAGGGGACGACGGGTGGAGCCGTTTCGTTCACGGTCGGGACTTTGATCGCGACCGGGCTCGCGGTGTTCTTTTCGCTGGCGGCTGGGATCCGATCCGTCGCCTGGACCGACGCCGTGCAGATGGTGATCATGCTCGTCACGGCGCTCGTGGCCGTCGTCCTCGTCGTGAATGCTCTCGGCGGCTTCGGAGAGATGTTCTCGCGCATTTCTGAGGAGAAGCCGGGTTTCCTGAGTGTTCCGGGCAACGGGTATTTCAGCTTCTCCGTCTTTCTCGGGCTCACGTTGCCGTGGTTCTTCTTCAGCCTCTCCAACCCGCAGGTCAGCCAGCGGCTCTTCATGGTCGGGACGCTCAGGAACATGCGCCGGATGTTGCTCGGCTTCCTCGCCTTCGGGTTCGTCTACACGCTGGTCGCGGTCGTGTGGGGATATGCCGCGCTGGCCCGGTTCCCCGACCTCGAATCCCCCGACCTCGCGACGCCGAGTTTGCTGGGGTCTGAGATCGTGCCTCCGGCGCTCGCCGTCATCGTCATCGTCGGCATCCTCGCCGCGGCGATCTCCACGATAGACTCCAGCCTGCTCACGCTTTCGTCCATGATCGCGCGCGACGTGTACGGGGGCGACGACGAGCGACGCCAGCTCTTCGTCGGGAAGCTCGTCATACCCGTCATAGCCGTGCTGGCGCTCCTCTTCGCCGGGCTCGAACTCGACCTCATCGCCGTCCTCTCCGTTTCGTCGTCGTCGGGACTCCTCGTGACCGTGCCCGCGATCATCGGCGCCTTCTTCTGGCGGCGCGCAACGGCGGCCGGGGTCCTCGCGAGCGTCGTATTCGGAGGCGCATTGATGGCGTACCTCGAACTCGCGGGCGTGAGACCACTCGGACAGGCTTCCGGAGTGTGGGGACTCGTCGCGGCGGTGATCCTCTACGTCGGCGTCAGCTTTGTTACGCGGGCTCCCGTGGAGCGGGCGTCGGAGTTCATCGGGTACTTGAGGAGCGCCTTGAAGGACAAGAACGCGGTGTAGCGGTGGACGCATAGAGGAGGTGACGGAGGACCGATGATAGACTTACTTTGTTTACTAAAGACACGCTTTTGCGGCAAGAAGAGGGACCATGGACGCTGCATTGAGAGCCATCGAAACGACCGGAACCGTTGATGAGCAGAGTCGTCTGCATCTCGACGAGCCGCTCCCCATAGCCGGATCCGGTCGCGTAAAAGTCATAGTCCTTATCCCGGAAGGCATGGACCCGGACGAGCGAGCCTGGCTGAAGTCCGCGGCTTCCAATCCGGCTTTCGAGTTTCTGAAAGACGAGGGGGAGGACATCTACGGCCCCGGCGATGGACGGCCTTTCGTTGACCAAAGGTAAAGTCGTCCTCGTACCCTTTCCGTTCGACGATCTTTCATCCTCTAACTAACCATCTCAAAACCCTCACAATCGGTTATCATCGCCAGTGATCCCTATCGAGAGAGGCGTCATCCAT
>JBOHBL010000223.1:0-7991 GCA_050698295.1 Rubrobacteraceae bacterium
GGGCCTCCTCTTCCCGAGGGGTACATTCGATGCATCGAGCCGTGGGACGAGGAGACGCTGGCCGCGCGTGGAGGCGGAAGCGGGTACATCGCCACGGAGGACGTGGCGAGGATCGACCTCGGCAAAATCGAGTGGTTCAAGGACAAATGAGGAAGCGGTCAGCGATCAGCGGTCAGCAGTCAGCTTTTTGTTCGTCGGCGGTATTTGGCGACGATTTCGCCGCGACCACGGACGGACGCGGTTCGTTCATCGGGCGGGAGACGCATTCGCGCGGATGTTTCGCCGTCGGCGGTTTTTAGCGGACGGGCTGACAAGCTGAAATGCTGACAGGCTAAAAAAGGAGGAAAGCCGTGGGCAAAAGGAGCTACGACGAGACCGATGTCCTCGTCATCGGTTCGGGTCCGGGGGGCGCGGGCGTCACGAAGAAGCTCGCCGCCGCCGGGATGAGGGTGGTGTGCCTCGAACAGGGGCCGTGGATCACCCCCGCCGAACACCCCCATTACCACAAGGAATGGGAGATAGAGAAGCAGCGCGGATGGGCTTACGACCCGAACGTGAGGAAGCTCCCGGAGGACTATCCGGTCACCGGTGTCACGACGCCGTACATGATGAACAACGTCGGCGGAAGCACGATGCACTATGCGGGCCACTGGCCGCGTTACAAGCCGATAGATTTCAGGAAGGGAACCGAACACGGACTCGAAGGGACGATAGACTGGCCGATCACGTACGAGGATCTCTCGCCGTTCTATGACGAGAACGACGCGGTTTACGGAATCTCCGGCATGGTCGGGGACCCGTCATATCCGGATCGCAGCGGCGCGGAGCGCGACCCGCCCGTACACCCCGGAAAGCTCGGCAACAGATTCGCCCGCGCGTCGAAGGAACTCGGATGGCACTGGTGGCCGTCGGACAACGCCATCATCACGAAGGCCCGCAACGGCCGACAAGCCGACGTCGCCTGCGGGAACGACCTCTCCGGCAGCCCGACGGGATCCCTCGGAACGCCGACGGTCACACACTGGCCGCAGGCGATAAAAGACGGCGCCGAACTCCGCACGAACGCCCGCGTCGAGACCATAAACGCCGAAAACGGCAAAGTCACGGGCGCGACGTACATAGACCGCGACACCGGCGAGCGGCACGAGGTCCGGGCGAAGATCGTCGTCCTCGCCGCGAACGGCATCGGCTCGCCTCGCATGCTCCTCCTCAGCGCGCAAAACGGACATCCCGACGGGCTTGCGAACTCGAACGGCGTGGTCGGGAAGTACCTCATGCACCATATATTCGCGTTCTGTGATTCGTGGTTCGATGAGCCGATCGAGGGTTATAAAGGGGCTTTCGGCGCGCCTTTGTATTCGCACGAGTTCTATCATACGGATACGGATCGGGGCTTCGTCAACGGCTTCGGGATGCAGGTTGCGCGGAGTTTCGGCTCGGCGTATGCGGCGATGGGGACGCACACCGGGCATATCGCGCCGTGGGGAAGCGACCATCGGAAGTTCTTCAACGAGCATTTCGCGAACCACCTTCTCGTCTTCATGTTCGGCGAGGACCTCCCCGTCGAGACGAACTGCGTCACGCTCGACCCCGACGTCACCGACTCGAGCGGACTCCCCGCCCCGCACGTCGTGTGGGAGCCGCACGACAACGACATCGCGCTCTCGAATTACGGAATTGACCGCATCTTCGACGCCACGGGCGCCGTGGGAGCCATCGAGACGAACGACACCGGGGTGATAAACCCCCCGCCCGGCTGGCACCTCATGGGAACGTGCCGCATGGGCAACAACCCCGAAGACTCGGTGACGAACAAATACAACCAGACGTGGGACATCCCGAACCTCTTCATCGTGGACGGAAGCTCCCTCACCACCGGCGGCGCGGTGAACCCGACTTCGACCATCGGCGCGCTCGCCGTGAGGTGCGGCGAGTACATAAAGCGCCGCTACGACGACATAGTGTCCCAAAAGACGACGCCTAGAAACGGGGACGCCCCTGATTTCTAGAGTCTGAGGAAAGAAGACCATCTTTTCGCGGGGGAGTGTCGGAGCCTCCCCCGCGGAGTCGAAGCCAGAGAGGAGGAAGGATACAGTGGCCGAGCAATTAAGGAGGCCGGAGTCCTTCACGCACGAGACCGTCAACTTGGACGGGGTGAACATCCACTATGTCGTCGAAGGGAGCGGCGAGCCGCTGCTCCTGGTGCATGGGTGGCCGGGATTCTGGTGGGAGTGGAACCGCAACATCCCCGAGCTGGCCGAGGACTTCATGGTCATCGTCCCGGACATGCGCGGATACGGCGACTCCGACAAGCCGGACCTCAGCGATCCCACACTTTACGCGCTGGATCACACGTCGGACGATCTCGCCAAGCTCCTCGACCATCTCGGGGTCGGCCCGGCGAACCTCGTGGGCCACGACTGGTCGTCTTTGGTTCTCCACAAGTTCGTCCGCTCCCATCCCGAGCACTCGAAGAAGCTGCTCATGTGCGACCCGGTTCTTCCCGGAGTGGAGTTCCGGTACTATGACCCTTCGCACTTCCCCGAGTCATGGTATCCCCAGTTCTTCCAGACCGACATGGCGGTGGAGCTCGTCGGACACAGCCGGGAGACCGTCGAGATCTTCTTCCGACACTTCTTCTCGCACTGGTCGAGCGACCCGAACCTCTTCACCGACGAGGAGATGGATATCTACGTTGACAACTTCATGAAGAAGGACAACGTGTGGGGCGGGTTCAACTGGTACCGGGCGAACCTCGCCATGACGAGCCAGCCGTGGAGCAAGCTGGACCGCACGCCGTCGGGCATCGAGAGCCGATTCCTCTGGGGCATGGACGACTCCGTGGTGGACATAAACTGGAGCGACTACATCTCGGACTGGTACTACAACTTCACCTTCAGGCCGCTGCCCGGAGTGGGACACTTCGTCATGAGGGAGGCGACGGACATTCTCAACCAGGAAATCAAGGAGTTCTTCAAGCACTGAGCGACGAGAGCCTTCACGGATAAGTTTCTTAGGCGACCCGCGCCGTGTGGTGAACATCGGAGCCACCGCACGGCCTTCGTTGCAACTTTTGGAGAACAAAGCAATCTCTATCTGAGAAAGGGTGATCAAAATGACTGATGCCAACGCTGCCGATGAAGGTGGCGTTCGACGACGCGGACTTCCGTGGTATTTGTTCGGACTCGCCAACTTCGGGATCGTGCTCGGGTTGTCGCTGGCTTTCTGGTACCTTCTCGTAGACCCGGCTATCAGCCCCTTCGCAACTTATCCCGAACCGTTTTTCGTGGTTCTTTTCTGGACGATCCTCTCCGTGGTTTTTCTGGGTTTCAACCTCGAGTTCTTCGGGTTCGACGGGCTGGGGCAACCAGTCCGCGGACTCGTGATCATGGCGGCGTCCATCGGCCTCGGGTTGGCGATCACCGCCCTCATCACACTCGGGATCGGCGGCTTCGACCCGACCTTCTCGGCTTCTCGCGCCGATGGCCTCGGCTTTGTCAGCGCGGAGCTTTATGTCCTCATCGGGTTCTTCACATACCTCACGCTCGTCATAAATTGGGGGCATTGGCCGTGGCGGAACCTCGGCCTCTCACAACCGTGGCTCGGCGTCACCGAGATCTTGGCCGCGACGGGCATCACCATCCTCGCATACGCGATGCTCGTGCTTCCGAGCGTCGCGGTATGGGCCGAGCCGGGCAACGTGCTTCTCGAACTGAACACGACCATCGGATGGTTTTACTGCGTCATCGTTTCGGCCATAATCACCGGTCTTCTCACCGAGAATTGGCCGTGGCGCCTCGCGGGGCCGGGAGGGCCGACGGCGCTCGCCTCGCTCGTGGGCAACTTCGTCTTCGGAACCGTGATCTTTTTTATCCACCTCGCGGTCGTGAGGTTGATCATCGGCTCCGAGACCGTCGCCGAAATGGGCCCGGTCATTATGCAGTTTCCGGCGCAACTCGGCGTATGCTGGGTTTTCTGGATGGTTCTGTGGGCGAACGCCTTCGGAAACAAGCCGACCGAACTCGGAGCCGCCGCGAACTATCTCGTTCGGATAGCCGTGACCTTCGGACTCGGTATCGTGACCTTCGTACTTTATTATTATGTGTTCGCTGGCGCGGTTCTCAACGAGCCGGCTTTGGCGGGGAGTCTTTACGGAAACGCGCTCGGGTGGATGGACTGGATGGTTCTTTGGCTTCTGTTTTATGTGGTTTGTCTGGGATCCTACGGCCTTCCCGCCGAACCGGAAGTTTCCGCTGACGAGCCGGAATCGGTTCGAGAGGAGCTTGCCGAGGAGCCGACACAAGAACCGAAGCCGCTCGAGGACACTCGAGCGTGAGAGGAGGAAGCATGGACGTTCTTTACACCGCGACGGCGACGGCGAAGGGGGATCGCCGCGGTCGCGTGGAGTCTTCGGATGGCGTGATCGACATGGATCTCTCGATGCCGGAGGGGCTTGGCGGGCCGGGCGGGAGCGGCACGAACCCCGAGCAACTCTTCGCCGCCGCGTACGCCGCGTGCTTCGAGAGCGCATTGAATCTCGTCGCCAGAGAGGAGAAGGCGGACGTGTCCGGAGCCTCCATAACGGCTCGGGTGCACATCGGCCATCCCTCCGACGGAGGATTCGGGCTGGCGGCGGAGATCATCGGCAACCTCCCGAACCAGTCGAAGGAGGAGGCCGAGGAACTCATGGAGAAAGCGCACGGAGTCTGTCCATACTCACGCGCCACAAAGGGGAGCATGGACGTCAAGCTCTCCGTCGAAGGGTGAGCGTGGAGGCCACTCACAACGTAAACGCCGCTCGGGAAATGTACCGCCTTTTCGAGCGGCGGGACAATGAGGGCATCCGAGATCTCTTCGACCCCGAGATCGAGTGGATACAGATGGACGGCTTCCCCGGCGGGGGTCGCTACGTCGGAGCGGACGCCATATTCGATGGCGTCTTCTCCGGTTTCCGGGAGGAGTGGGAAGGATGGAGGGCCGTCGTCGAAAGATACCTCGACGCGGGCGAGTCCGTGGTGGCTCTCGGCTTTTACGAAGGGACGTATATAAGCACCGGGAAATACACGCGGGCCGAGTTCGCGCACGTGATCGAGGTCGAGAACGGCCGGATCGTTCGCTTCGTACAATACACGGACACCTTCAAGGTAGCCGAAGCCATGGGAGTCGTCGGGGGAGGGTATTGATGGAGACGAAAATTGCCGCTCCTGAACAGGGAGCCGATGCCCGCACGGGCGCGCGACTGATCGCGGAGTTTTTGGCTCGCCGGGGCGTGGGTCGAATATACGGACTCTGCGGCGGACATATCCAGCCGATCTGGGACGAGGCCGCCCGGCTGGGCATCCGGATAGTGGACGTGCGCCACGAGTGCGCCGCGGTCTACATGGCGCAGGCGGAGGCGGATCTCACGGGCGCATTCGGTGTCGTGATGGTCACCGCCGGACCCGGCCTGACGAACGCCACGACGGGCATCGCGAACGCGAGCGTCTCCCGCTCCCCGGTTCTCGTCGTCTCGGGGCGGCCACCGCGTCCGCAAGCCGGGATGGGCGCGCTTCAGGACATCCCGCAGAGTGAGGTGGTCCGGCCACTCTGCCGGAGCGTCGAGACCGTCTCCGAGAGGCGCCACATACTGCCGAGGCTGGAGGCGACGCTTCGCGCGGCGGAGGGTGGCGGAACCCCGGCGGGGCCGGCGTACATAGACTTCCCCACCGATCTGCTCCGGGAGGCCATCCCGGACGCGGACGTGGACGAGCGCTTCTTCGAGATGCGCGATCCGAAAGAGTTTCTGCCTTCGGAAGACGAGATCTCGAGGGCGGCCTCTTTGATAAAGGCGTCCCGGCGGCCGCTCGTGATCGCCGGCAAGGCTGCGAGGCGAAGCAGCCGCGAACTGTCCGCTTTCCTCGAAGCCAGCGGCGCATTGTACCTCGACACCACCGAAAGCCGGGGAGCCATTCCTCTCGATCATCCCGCCGCCGTCCCCGCCGCCCGAGGAAAGGTCATCCCGGAGGCCGATGTCGTCATCACGGTCGGCCGGAAGCTGGATTTCCAGCTCGGATACGGCTCGCAGGCGGTCTTCTCGCCCGAAGCGAAGTTCGTGCGTCTCGGGACGGCCAACGACGAACTCTGCGACAACCGGCCCGGAGACGCGGAAATTCTCGGCAGCGTTCCGGCGTCGCTCACCGCGCTCGTCGAGGCGGACGCCGTCCCGGACAGGCCGGACGCTGAATGGGCGGAGAGCATGCGAACGTACAACCGCGAGAAGACGGGAAAGTTCATGGCGGGCATGGGGAAACAGCCCCCCGGCTCCGACGGGCGCATGCACCCTTCTTCTCTTTTGGCGGCGGTCAATGAGTTCATAGACAAAGAAACCATCGTGGTGGCCGATGGCGGAGATATCCTCTCGTTCGCTCGCGCCGCTCTGCGGGCGGAGACGTACCTCGACCCCGGCGCGCTCGGGTGTCTCGGCGTCGGTGTTCCGTTCGCGGTGTCGGCGGCCTTGAACTTCCCGGAGAGGCGGGTGATCTCGGTCGTCGGGGACGGCTCCTTCGGCCTGACCGCGATGGAACTCGACACGGCGGTGCGCCACAACGCCCGCGCCGTGTTCATAGTGGCAAACAACGAGTCGTGGGGGATCGAGCGCAACGACCAAATCGCCGGATACGATGGAAACCTCGTCGGCGTGGATCTCCCGAACTGCCGCTACGACCGCCTCGCCGAAGGACTCGGCGCGTACGCCGAAAGAATCGAGAACCCCGAGGACTTGCCCGGAGCCATCGAACGCGCCATAGAAAACGCGCCCTCCCTCCTCGACGTCGCCGTCACGAAGGAAGCCGAGTCCCCCGACTTCAAGAATGGACTCGCCGGGGTGCCGGACTATCAGGCTCTCGAAGTCTGGGATCGGGCGGAAAAACAACGCTACGCCGAGCATGCCGTCCCGGATTAAGCGTCGAATCCGAAGATCGGGGTTTGTCGCCGCGTCCGATGCCTATTTCGTCGTATCTGCGAGTCGGGTATAAGTTACATAGCAAGCGTTGAAGGAGGAGTTGGACGTGGAGATGTCGAGGGAAATCTTACCGGGCGAATTGAAGGATAGCTGGACGATCAGCAGCGTGCTGCCCCGGCAGGCCGAGGAGCGCCCGGACTGCCCGGCTTTGCAGTGGCAAACGGAAGAGCCGCTCACTTACAAACAATTGTACGAACGTTGTCTGCGCCTGTCCGGGGGATTGAGAAGCGCGGGTGTTCAGCGCGGCGACAGGGTGTTGATCATGCTCCCGAACAGCATGGAGATCGTTCTGGCATGGTTCAGCGTCAATTTGCTCGGGGCGGTCGAGGTTCCAATAAACATCCATTACAAGGAAAGCTGGCTCGTCCACGAGGTGAACGACTGCGAAGCTCGGCTGGCTATCGTGCACGAGCAATATTTACAGCGGTTCACCGAGGTCGCCGATCAACTCGAACACCTTGAGGACATCGTGGTCGTCGGCGAGGACGACACGACACCGCGGCAAGAGACGGCGGGGTGGGGGATGCACACGTGGGGCGGCCTCGAATCCTCCGAGGGCATAGCCGAGCCGGTCGCGACCCGGCACCATGACACCTTCGCAGTCATGTACACGTCGGGGACGACGGGGCCGTCCAAAGGCGTGGTGCTTCCCTATGGGGTCGGGGGAGTCTTCGCTCAAGGAGCCATAGACGTGGCGAGGTTTACGAGCGACGACGTGAATTATGTCGTCCATCCGCTGTTTCATGGGAACGCGCAGTTTATACAGGTTCTCCCCACGCTCATTGTGGGCGGGCGCGTCAGCCTTTGGCCGGGCTTCAGCGCGTCGGGGTGGCTTGATCAGGTACGTTCCTGCGGCGCCACGGTGACCAACGCCATAGGCGTGATATGCAACTTCATATATAGCCAGCCCGAGCGCGAGGATGACGCCGACAACCCGCTCCGGGCTATGATCACACAGCCGATATCAGCCGATATCGCCGAGGATTTCGAG
>JBOHBL010000224.1:0-5015 GCA_050698295.1 Rubrobacteraceae bacterium
ACCGTCGCCGGTCGTTTTGGCCGGCGACGGTCAACGCGATATCAGAGGACCCAAAGTGTTAGGAGGTGTCGCGTGCAGACTACCGTGAGAGCCGCGCGAATGAGCGCCATAGGTTGTCAAGAGCTGGGGATAGAGGGGCTCTTAGATACCTCCGGGTGCTGCGAGAGGTGTCACTCCGCCGATAGGTGTGTCTCCGGCGATTCTCCGGGCCCCTGCCGCCTGTCGCTTCAGGACGGTAGAGAGGCCCGCGTCTGCTGCGCCGCCAGGAAGCAGTTGCTCGGGGAGGCGCGCTCATGATGGATTGGTCCGGGCAACCGTTCGGGCTCCACTGGCGGAATATCGCGCCCGCACGCCGCTCGAACGTGGACCGCGAAATCACAAAACAAGGAGGATAGATCGTGCCACTGGTAACGATGCGACAGCTCCTGGACGAGGCTGCAAAAGGCCACTACGGCATCGGCGCCTTCAACGTCAACAACCTCGAACAGATCCAGGCCATCATGCAGGCCGCCAGCGAAACCAACTCGCCAGTCATCATCCAGGCCAGTCGCGGGGCGCGCAAGTACACAAACGACCGCTTCCTCTACCATCTCATGGAAGCCGCGACAGAGGTCTACCCGGAGGTGCCGGTAGCTTTGCACCAGGACCACGGCAACTCCCCCAAGACGTGCCAGAGCGCGATAGACCTCGGCTTCACCAGCGTCATGATGGACGGGTCCTTGATGGAGGACGGCAAGAGCCCATCGGAGTTCGAGTACAACGTGGGGGTTACCCGCGAGGTAGTCGAGCTGGCCCACGAGCGGGGCGTCACCGTGGAAGGCGAGCTTGGAACTCTGGGCGGGATGGAGGATGAGGTGGGCTCCGGAGAGATACACCTCACCGATCCGGATCAGGCTGTGGAGTTTGTAGAGAGGACGAGGGTAGATGCCTTAGCGGTTGCCATAGGGACGAGCCACGGGGCATACAAGTTCACCAAAGAGCCCGATCGCGAGATATTGGCTATGGGCATCATCGAGGAGATCAACCAGAGGTTACCCACCACGCACCTGGTGATGCACGGCTCATCGAGCGTACCGAAAGAGTTGGTGGAGATCATCAACAAATATGGAGGCGAGATCCGTCCTACGTGGGGAGTGCCGGTACGTGAGATCCAGGAGGGCATAAAGCACGGTGTGAGGAAGATAAACGTGGACACGGACCTGAGGCTGGCGGCCACCGGAGCGATCCGCGAGGCGTTCGCCAAGGACCCCGGCGAGTTTGACCCGCGCTGCTACAATAAGCTCGCCCGGGAGGCGATGAAGAAGGTGGTCGAGGCGAGGATGGAGGCGTTTTGGCAGGCCGGGCGCGCCGGGGACTACGAGCCGATCACCCTCGAAGAGATGGCGGCTCGCTACAGAGAGCAGGGTCACCAGCTCACGGTGACGTAGAAGAAGGAGGATATTCGTGGAGAACTGGACCCTGGCATATGATGACTTCGATCCTAAAGGAGAAGGGTTGCGCGAAGCGTTGACCTCGACCGGAAACGGCTACTTCTGCACGCGGGGTTCCTTCGCGTGGGTCGAGGCCGGCGAGATGCACTACCCGGGCACCTACATACACGGTGGCTACAATCGGGAGACCACGATCATGGCCGGGGTGCCGGTACTGAACGAGGATTTGGTCAACCTCCCGAACTGGCTCCTCCTGGAGCTCCGGATAGAGGGCGAAGAGGCCGTCGGGATGGACAATGTGGAGCTCCTCGCCTACCGGCACGCGCTGGACATCCGCGGCGCCGTGCTCGAGCGTAGCTTGAGGTTTCGCGACCGGGCGGGCCGCGAGACCACGATAGAGACCCGCCGCTTCACCAGCATGGCCGACATGCACCAGGCGGCCATGGAGTGGAAGATCACCCCGGAGAACTGGTCCGGCAAGGTGGAGGTCGTGTCGGCGCTCGACGGACGGGTGATGAACCGTGGCGTCTCCCGCTACCAGCAGTTGGAGGGTCGCCACCTGGATCCCGTGGCGACCCATACGTCCGGTCCCGACGTCGCGGATACGTCCGGTCACGACGACACCATAGCCCTCATAGCGCGCACCCGCCAGTCGCGCATCTACGTCGCCGAGGCGGCCCGCACCCGCGTCTACGGAGAGCAGGCCCGACTCGACGTCGGGCACGACCTGTACCGGATGGAGGACTACATCCACCAGGTGCTCTCTTTCGAGGTGGAGGAGAAAAAACCGGTGCGCGTGGAGAAGATGGTCGCTTTCTATACTTCGCGCGACCGCGCCATAAACGAGCCGCTAACCAACGCCATGAGGACCGTTGGCCGCTACGGGACGTTCTCCGAGGCCCTCGAGCGGCACGAGGGCGCGTGGAAGGAGTTGTGGTCCTCCTGCGACGTGCGCGTTCCCGGGGAGGAGCGGGTCCAGTTCTTGCTCCGCTTTCATATCTACCACATCCTTCAGGTCTGCTCGCCGCACACCGCCGACCTCGACGCCGGGGTGCCGGCGCGCGGCCTCAACGGCGAGGCGTACCGGGGGCACATCTTCTGGGACGAGCTCTACATCTACCCGTTCCTGAACTTCCGGCTGCCCGAGATCACGCGCGAGCTGTTGATGTACCGCTATCGGAGGTTGGAGGAGGCCCGCGCGGCGGCCAGGGAAGCCGGCTACGAAGGGGCCATGTACCCCTGGCAGAGTGGCAGTGACGGGACGGAGGAGACCCAGGTTTTGCATCTCAACCCCAACTCGGGCAAGTGGGAGCCTGACCTCAGCCACAACCAGCGGCACGTCAACGCCGCCATCTTCTACAACATCTGGCACTACTACCAGGCCACCGAGGACTTCGAGTTCCTGGTGGACCACGGGGCCGAGATGATGTTGGAGATCGAGCGTTTCTGGGCGAGCATAGCCCACTACAACCCCGAGCGCGACCGCTACGAGATCCACGGCGTCATGGGCCCCGACGAGTTCCACGAGAAGTACCCCGGCTCGGAGGAAGAAGGCCTGCGCAACAACGCCTACACCAACGTGATGGTAGCCTGGATGTCGGAGACGGCGCAAAAAGTCCTGGACCTGCTCCCCGAGCGCCGCCGCGAGTCGCTGCGCGCCGGCATCGGGCTCACCGACGAAGATATAGAGCTATGGGAGGACATGAGCCGCAAGATGTTCGTGCCGTTCCACTCGGACGGCGTGATCAGCCAGTTCGAGGGCTACGAGGACCTCGAGGAGCTCGACTGGGACCACTACCGCGAGAAGTACGAGAGGATACAGCGCCTCGACCGCATCTTGAGGGCCGAAGGCGACGACCCGGACAAGTACAAGCTCAGCAAGCAGGCCGACGTGTTGATGCTGTTCTTCCTGTTTCCCCAGGAGGATCTGAAGGCCCTCTTCGAGCGGCTCGGCTACGAGCTCGAGCCCGACACCGCCCGCAAGAACGTGGACTACTACTCGCGACGGACCACGCACGGCTCGACCTTGAGCTTCATCGTGCACGCCCACGTCCTGGCCGACCTCGACCCGGAGGCCTCGTGGGAGATGTACGTGACGGCGTTGGAGAGCGACATCGGCGACGTGCAGGGGGGGACCACCCAGGAGGGCATCCACATGGGGGTGATGGCCGGTACCCTGGACCTGCTCCAGCGCGGCTACCTGGGGAGCGAAATCCGGAACGGCACCCTCTACCTCGCCCCCAAGATGCGCGACAGGCTGGAGGGCCTCTCCTTCTCCATGCGCTTCCGCGGCACGCCTGTCGAGGTCTCCCTGGGGGAAGACAAGCTGACGGTCGCCGCGCAATCCGACGGCTACAACCGCTCCGTCAGGATTAGCGTCGGTGATGAGGTCCAGGAGCTCGAACCTGGCAACAACCACACCTTCGAGCTCTGAGCAAAGAGCCGATTGGAGACGGAAAGGAGGCATTCCAGGCACCGGGAGAAAACCCAACAGCTTCACGGCGAATAACCGAGGGAAAGGAGCCCGCTTTGGCCGCGAAGAAGAAGGCGAAGAAGAACGCGAAGAAGAACGGGAAGGCGCAGAAGGCAATGCCCGTGGCGAACGCGCCCGCTTATCCGGACTACCGCGTCTCGCCGGGAGAGCGGATCATGCTCCCGGCCATAGACGCCAACGAGTCCGAGGGCTACGAGAGGAAGAAGGACGTCCTCGGGGAACTCGAAGAGCAGCGTCTTCGCATCCAGGAGCTTCAGGCGAAGCTGTACGCCGAGAACAAGGCGGGTCTTCTCATCGTTCTCCAGGCGATGGACACCGGCGGCAAGGATGGCGCGATCAAGCACGTCTTCAGCGGCGTGAACCCGCAGGGGTGCCGGGTCTCCTCGTTCAAGGCTCCCAGCCCCGTGGAGGCGAACCACGACTTCCTCTGGCGCTACCACAATAGCGCGCCCGCCGTAGGGCGCATCGGCATCTTCAACCGTTCCCACTACGAGGACGTGCTCGTGGTGCGGGTGAAGAACATCGTGCCCGAGGAGGTCTGGAGGGCGCGCTACGAGCTGATCAACAACTTCGAGTGGACCCTCACCCAGAATAGCGTCTCGGTGATCAAGTTCTATTTGCACATCTCGAAGGACGAGCAGAAGCGGCGCCTGGAGAGCCGTCTCGCGGACCCGAACAAGAAGTGGAAGTTCTCGACGAACGACATCAAGGAGCGGGCGTATTGGGAGGACTACCAACGCGCCTTCGAGGACGCCATCAACAACACCTCGACGGACTACGCGCCCTGGTACGTGGTCCCGGCCAACAGGAAATGGTATCGCAACCTGGTGATCGCCCGCGCCATCGCCGACACCCTCGAGTCGCTCGACCCGCGATTCCCCCCGGCGGAGAAGGGCCTCGACAGAATAACGATCCCGGACTGAGATGGAAGAATTGAGGCGCGAGGCGGCCCATGCCGCCGTGGAGAGTTGCGTGAAGAGCGGGATGACGCTCGGGCTGGGGACCGGGAAGACGACGGACGAGGCGACGAGGAGGGTGGGGGAGCTTCTCGGGGCCGGGGAGTTGCGGGAGGTGCGGGGGATACCCACCTC
>JBOHBL010000225.1:0-5397 GCA_050698295.1 Rubrobacteraceae bacterium
CTCCACGCCTTCGAGGACGGTGTTCACCGCCGGCCCCACGAGCGCGAGCGCCGCCACCACGTTCGACCAGCTCGGCAAGGGATCGTCGAGGAAGCTCACCGAATACCGGCGCGCCCGATCCACCTCGCCCTGGAGTCCGGTGGGCGGGTTCGACCACGGAAGCTCCTCCAAAAGCGGATAGATCGCTCGCGAGTGGCCGAGCTTGTCCTGCGTGATCGCCGCGCACGCCGCCGTGGATTCCAAGAGCGGCCCGGCGTCGGCCCACTCCGAGACGCGGCGGCCCAAGAAGTATTCGTTGTCGCCTATGACGGCGATGAGGTTGACGAGCGCTGCCAGAGCATCGTCGTTGTCGACGATGAACTCACCCCGCGCGCCGCGCGATGGAGCCACTTCGTCGGTGCCGTGTTCGGTCATATTTCCACCCCCACCTCGGTCTCCTCCTCGCGCTCGGCCCAGTATATTTTGCTCTCCGGCACGAGCGACATCTCCAGCCACTCGTCGCCGAACTTCTCCAGCGCGGCCTCTTTCGCCTCTTCGTCGCTCAAAGCCTCGACCTCTCCCCGATGTTCCAGGGGCTCGTCGTACTCGGCGCGCGCGAAGACCAGATACTTCTCCATGCTCTCCCCCTAGCTCGGCTTTATGACCCGAACGATCGACTCGCTCGGCACGACGAACATCTCGCGCCAGCGCCACTCGTCGTACATCAGGTGCGCGTAGACGGCGGCGTCCACCGGCTCCGACGCCCTCACGTTCCCGTTGTGCCGCAAGGGACTCTCCTCCCCGGTGCGGGCCGTGAAGACCTCGTAGTTATCCACCGGGCGCATCAAATCACCCCCACGCTCTTGAGTTGCTTCTTTCCGAGGGGCGTGATGTCCTTCCGACTCCACGTCTCCCAGACGACCTCGATCTCGACTTTATCCACACCGTCCATCTCGAGGAGCTTCTCCTCGACGTCGTCCTGGATCATGTCCATCGCCGGACACCCCATGCACGTGTACGTCAGCTTGATGCGGGCGGTGGAGCCATCTATCTCGATCCCCCGGATCAGTCCGAGGTCCACGAGACTTATGGGATACTCCGGGTCGAGGACCTCCCGCAGCGCGTCGCGCGCCTCCTCTGGCGTCACGGTCCTTCCCACCTAGACCGCCTCCTTCGCGTACAGCTCTTTGTAACCGCGCTGGAGGTGATTTACGTACTCCTCGTTATTCGGGCCGCGCTTTCTCCAGCGGTCCATCACGTCGTCCCAGGAGATTGCGCCCGTCTCGAAGTTCCACCGCTTCTCCTCGGCGATGAAGTCCGCCGGGAACGGACAGTCTATGACGTAGCGGTCTTCTTCCTCGTCGTAGTGGGCCGGCACGTCGAGGCCGAGGTTCTCGCACAAAGGCACCGTATGGCTCATCCACGTCTGCCTCAGCTTGTCGTTCGGAGAACCCTTGTAACCGTACTCGATCTGCTCGTTGTGCTTTTTCATGCTGTCCGGCAACCCGAACCACTCCAGCGTGAGGACGAACATCCAGTCAACGGCTTCCTGAAGCTCCCGCTTTTTCTCCGGATCCTTCGAGAAGACCTTCATCCACTTCTCGCCGTGCCGCAGGTGGAAGTTCTCCTCCCGGTCCACCTTCACCAGAGCCCGCTTCCACGGACCATAAGAGCAGTTCTGGTGGATATCCGAAAGCAGCACGAATCCCGCCCGATCATAGAAACCGTTCGCCACCACCAACTCGGTGAAGCTCTCCAGCGGCACGTCGAAAGCGTAAGGGTGCTTGAATTTATCCGGCTTGCGTTCGTAGACGAGCTCCTCAGTGTCCACGCCGAGGTCCCGGAGCATCCGGTACGCGATGTGCGCGTGTCCCAACTCATCCTGCACGATTCCCATGACCGTGATGTAGTTGTTGACGCTCGGCAACGTCGAGAAGTCCTTCGTCGCGTTCATGTAAGCCGGCGCGCTTATTAGCTCGGTGTCGGCGGACACGATCAAGGTCCGCTTCAACCCTTCTATGTACCTCTCCGTCGCCTGGGAGGAGTCCTCGATGAGCCTGCCCTCTTTGATGCGATCCAGAAGTATTTCCTCGGTTACAGCAGCCATGCTTCCTCCCTTTCTCGAGACTTTACTAAAATAATAACTGACCGGACAGTCAAAGTCAAATAGACGCCTCCAGTCCGTACACTTGCGCGGCGTTTTTGAAGAGGACTCCTTCGAGCGTTTCGCGCTGTAGCCTGAGGTTCGCGATAGTTTCGGCGTTGTTTTTCGGGCCGGGGACGCCGGGCCAGTCGGTACCGAAGATCATCTTTTTGGCGAGGCGTTCGAAGTCGTGGTTCTTGTAGTAGTCGGGGAGTTTTTGCGGGGGGAGGCCGGAGACTTCGATCCAGACGTTCTCCCGCATGAGCGTAATGAAGGCGGCGGCGTCGTACCACCAGCCGCGTCCGCCGTGGGCCAGCACGATGGTGAGGTCCGGGAAGTCGCGGGCTACGTCTTCGACAAGCTCGGGGTTCGCGTAGCGGTTCGTGGAGCCGGGGAAGACGCTCGTGCCGCAATGGAAGACTACGGGGAAGTCTTCGTTCTCGCAGAAAGAGTACACGGGATAGAGCGAGCGGTCGTTGGGCGGGAAGCTCCCGTGGACCGGGTGGAGCTTCAGGCCGACCGCTCCGAGGCTCATCTGCCGCTTGAGTTCGCTCACCAGCGGGAAATGGAGGTGAGGGCTCAGGTTCGCCATCAGCTTAAAGCGGGACGGATTGTATTCGAGCATCGGCATGAGGTCCTCCACCGGCTGTATACCCGTGGACCTCGGGCTGTACTCGCAGAAGAGGACGGCGACGTCCACGCCTTCGTTCTCCATGTACTCGTCGAAGAGAGAAGGTACGAGCGTTCCTTCTTCGTCGTAGAGGTCGTAGAAGCCGGGCGCGCCGTAACGGTCGGTCCACTCCTTCCACGACCTCTTTATCGTCGGCAGGCGGACGGCGTGGACATGGGCGTCTATGAGGGGAATGTCGTCGAGCAAATTTGACCTCCCTCCGGTCGGTCGCTTCTCAGCTAGTCAGCGCTTCAGCTTGTCAGCTTCTGGTTTTTGCTGAAATGCTGACGGGCGAAGCGGGCTGACAAGCTTTCACACCAGCTCGTCCTCCTGCCTGGGCACCGTCGCGGCCTCCGGCTCGCGCAGCTTGAAGCGTTGGATCTTGCCCGTCACCGTCTTTGGCAACTCGTCCACAAACTCGACGAGATGCGGGTACTGGTACCTCTTCAACCTCTCCTTGCACCAGTCCTGAAGCTCGGTCACGAGCTCCTCGGAAGGTTTCTCTCCTTCACGGAGGGTTATGTGAGCCCGGATGCGGGTCAGGCCGTCTACCGGCACGCCTACCGCGGCGGCCTCGTTGACCTTCGGATGCTCCGCGAGCGTGTACTCGACCTCGACGGGCGAAACCCAGAGACCGCTCACCTTGATCATGTCGTCCGCACGGCCCTCGTACCAGAAGTAGCCGTCCTCGTCTTTGCGATACCAGTCCCCGGCGAACATCCACTCCCCGCGCATCGTGGCTTTGGTCTTCTCGTGGTTGCGCCAGTAAAAGGCGGCGGCCGAATCCCCCTTCACGTACAGGTTTCCGGCCTCGTTCACCTCGACGGGTTGTTCGTCCTCGTCGAGAACCTTCGCCTCGTAGCCGGGGACCGGCTTGCCGCTGGAGCCCGGCTTCACGGCGCCGGGGGCGTTGGAGACGAAGATGTGGAGCATCTCGGTGGAGCCGATGCCGTCCAGGATCTCCCACCCGAACATCTCTTTCCAGCGTTTCCAGACACTCGCCGGCAAAGCCTCCGCCGCCGATATCCCGTTCCTCACCGAGGAGAGATCATAGTCGGAAGCGCCGTCGTAATTGAGGATGGCGTTATACAGCGTGGGCACCGAGAAGAACAGCGTCGGACGGGTGGCCTGAGCCACATCAAGAATATCCTTCGGCGTCGGCTTCCCAGGATAGAGGACCGTCGAGGCTCCCGCCCAGTAGGGAAACGTCACCCCGTTGCCGAGTCCGTAAGCGTGGAAGAGCTTCGACGCCGAAAAGCATTTGTCCTCCTCCGTTATGCCGAGGACCTCCTTCGCGTACGTCTCGCACGTATAGATGATGTCGTGGTGGAGATGGACGGCCCCTTTGGGCTTGCCCGTCGAGCCGGAGCTATACAGCCAGAACGCCATGTCGTCCTTGTGAGTCTCGGCGGGCGTTAGCTCGTCCTCGCCGCTTTCGAGCAGCTCCTCCATCGAGCGAGCCTCGCCGGGGTCGCCGTTCGTGACGATGACCTCGACGGGTTCGGAATACCCTTCGAGCGCCTTTTGGATCGTCTCGTGGTGCATCTCATCGCAGACTACGGCCTTGCCGCGGCTGTTCTCGACGAAGAAGCGATATTCGTCAGCTTTGAGCAGGGTGTTCACCGGGATCGGGACCGCCCCCATCCGCATCGCCCCGAAGAAGGCCACCGGGAAAGAGGGCGTGTCGTTGAGGAAGAGGAGTACCCTGTCCTCCTGCCGTATTCCGAGATCGGTACAGGCGTTCCCGAAACGGTTTATGCGCTTGGCGAGTTCGCCGTAGGTGACTTCCTCGTCGCCGCGGAAGATCGCGACCTTCTCCTCGCGGCCGGCTTCCAGGTTCCGGTCCACCAGGACGCTCGCGTTGTACCTTTCCGGGAGTTCGATCATGGCTTCCCCTTTCCCCTGGCTCTTCTTGCTACTCGGATCGCCGGACCACTACCGCCTTCGTCTCGGTGTAATAGTCGAGGGCTTCGATACCGTGTTCTTTGCCGTATCCCGACTGCTTCCAGCCGCCGAAGGGCAACTCGTCATAGACGATCTGGGGCGAGTTGATCCAGGTGTAGCCGGCCTCGATCCTCTCGGCGGCATCGGAGGCGCGGTTCAAATCCCGCGTCCAGATCGAAGACCCCAGCCCGAACTCGGTCGAGTTCGCCTTCTCCAAAGCCTCGTCCATTCCTCCCACGCTCCACACGGGCAGCGCCGGCCCGAAGACTTCCTCGGTCGCCACCTTCGAATCTTGAGAAGGCTCCAGAAGCAGCGTCGGCTCGTAGAAATGCCCCTCTTTCGGGAGACCGTTTTCGGGTCTCTTCGCCCCGTGAAGCACCTTCGCGCCGGAGTCCACCGCGCTCTGGACCTGCTCTTCGAGGAGGTCGCGCTGTCCGGCGGTGTGCAGAGGACCGAGCATCACGCCCTCCTCAGTCCCCGGCCCGACGCGCAGCTTTTTCACCTTCGCTGAGAGCTTCTCGACGAACTCGTCGGCGACGGAGGCGAAGACGTAGACGCGCTTGACCGCCAGGCACGCCTGGCCGCAGTTGGAGAACCGGCCCACGCTGGCGGCGGAAGCGGCTCTATCCAGGTCCGCGTCGTCGCAGACGATCATCGGGTC
>JBOHBL010000226.1:0-7341 GCA_050698295.1 Rubrobacteraceae bacterium
CCCTACTCCCGGCGGTTTTTTCGGACGGCGGGTTGCCGCCGGGGGTCGGTATCGCCAGTTCGTCGGCCTCGACTCCGGCGGAGAGCGGCGCCTCGGGACGCTGGAGGAAACCGCCGAGGCCGTATACATAGGCCGCGCCTCCGACTGCCGCGCCGAGTATCGGGCCGACCGTCCACACCCACCACGGAGCGCCGACGCCGGGGAAGGAGACCTCACCCCATCCGAGTATATACGTCGCGATGCGCGGGCCGAGGTCGCGCGCCGGGTTTATGCCGGACATCGTGAGGGGGGCGAGGACCATGATGATGAACCCGACGACGAGTCCGATGGTTATGGCGAAGCTCCGAAGGCTCGGCGCGAAGGCGTTTCTTTGCTCGATCATGGCGAACACCGCCAGCGCGAGCACGGCCGTGCCGAACGCTTCGGCGAGGATCGCCGTGGGCGTCGAGATTATGTCGGCGGCCCATTCGTTGGCGCCGGCTATGGCCGGGTTGGGCGCGAAGCAGGCGAAGATCATGGCGGTGAGTTCGCTCCCCGGCTCGCCGCGGACGATGCCGTTGGCTTGCTCGAAGGCCACTATCGGCCCCCGATATAGCCCGTAAAGCGCGAGCGACCCGACGATCCCGCCGGAGATTTGGGCCACGATATACACCGGCACCTCGCGCCACGGGAACTTGCCGTACAGCGCGAGCGCGATCGTGATCGCCGGGTTTATGTGTCCGCCGCTCACCACCGCGACGACGAGGATTATGAGCATGATGACGAACGCGAACGCCATGCTCAACTCGAACAAACCGTACGAGGCCGTCGTGATCGCCGTCGCGACGGTCATCAGCCCGATCGAGCACATAAGGAAGAGGCCGGCGAACTCGGCGACCGCTCTCTTCCACAAAACGACTTCCATTGCATAAACCTCCTTTTAGATTCCTCTTCCACCGTCCACGGGCAATACCGCGCCCGTGACGAACGCCGATTCATCGGACGCGAGATACAGCGCCGCCGAAGCCACGTCCGCCGGAAGCGCGAGCCTCCCCAGCGGGATGGTGGAAACGAACGCCGCGCGTCCCTCCTCGTGGTCTCTATCACCGATAAACGTATCCAACATCGGAGTGTCGGTGGCGACCGGGGCGAGGCAGTTCACCCGGATGCCGTCCCCGGCCAGCTCCAGCGCGAGCGTCCGCGCGAGATGTATCGCCGCCGCCTTCGACGCCGCGTATGCCGTGAACCCGGGACGGGTACGCACGCCCATGATCGAGGAGGTCACGATGATCGAACCCCCACCGTCCCTCATCGCCGACACCGCCGCCCGCGAACACAGAAACACCCCCTTTACGTTGACCGCCATCACCCGCTCGAAGTCCTCCTCGCTCGTCTCCTCGACCGGACGGGGCGAATTCGTGAAACCGGCGTTGTTGAAAAGAATATCGAGTCCGCCATATCGTTCGACCGCCGCCTCGACCATGGCCTTCGCGTCCTCCGCCCGCGTAACGTCGCAGCGGACGTGCGTCGCCTCGCCGCCGCTCTCCGCGATGGCCGCCGCGGCCTTCCCGGCTCCATCGGTGTCGAGGTCGGCGATCACCACCCGCGCTCCCTCGGCCGCGAACCTCTCCGCCGAAGCGCGGCCGATGCCCGAAGCCGCCCCCGTCACGGCGGCGACCTTTCCTTTGAGCCTACCCCCGGTAATTTCCACTCTTCCTCCTTCTCGTATTTTCCACTGATCGAGGGCCGGTCAGCTCGACGGTTCCCTGCTCCGCTGTGTGGAGTGAGCGGGGGACGGCGTTCTTGCGGGCGCTTCGCCGAAGATGCTGTCCAGGAATTCTTCCGGCATCGGTTTCGTGAAGAGCGTCACTGCCACCATGACGGCCGAGGCGATGAGGACCGAGTATCCGGCGGCGGCGAACGGGTTGTTCGAAACGCCGAGCGGATCCGTGAACGGGAGGTATATGATCGCGTATCCGAGTACGCCGACTATGAAGGATATGATCGCCGCCGTCTTCGTCGCCCTTCTCCAGAGGCTCCCGATCATGATCGGGCCGGCCATGCCGGAGACGATGCCTCCGATGCCGATCCACAGCATGATCGAGAGGAACTCCGGCGGGTTCCACGCCATCGCCACCGCGCCCACGAGGGTGAGAAAGACGCCGACCCGACCGATCAATAACGCATTCCTCTCGACCGTTTCGGTCGGCTGGTTCCCGGCGAAGGTCTTTCTGTACAGGTCGTTCGCCAGGATCTGGGAGATGGAGACGACGAGGCCGTCCGAAGTCGAGAGTATAGCCGAGAGGATGCCCACCGCGAGGAAGGCGGCCACGACGGGCGGGAAAAGCTCTATGAAGAGGGCGGGGATCACCGCGTCGGGCGTTACGTTCTCACCAAGCACGGCGGCGCCGAGGATGCCCCCCAAAGCCATCATCGGCAGAACGCCGCCCGCGACGATGACGAACATGAGGAACGCGCGCATCTGGCGCGCGTTGTTCAACGCCATGAACTTGTTCCCGAGGTGCGGCAGCACCCCGAAGGGAAGGTGGGCGACGAAGAGCAGAAATACGAGCCACGCGCTGGCGGTCACGGGGTCTTCCGGGTTGAAGAGGGTGTTCCATCCCGCGCTCTCGTTCTTCGCGGCCACCGCGTCGTTCACGGCCACCGCTCCGCCGTCAATGCCGGCTCCCACGAAGAACATGACGACGACCATCACCGCGATCGCCAGCATGAAGATTCCCTGAACCGCGTCGGTGAGGATGTCGGCGTGCGAGCCTCCCATTCCGATGTAGATGAGGAGTACCACCGCGGTGAGGATGAGGGCCGGAGTGTATCCGAAGCCCATCATCGTCTGGAAGAGCGTGGCCGCCGCGACCAGTTGCGCGGTTATGTAGAACATCAGGAGCAAAGAGACTATAGCCAGTCCGACCCGGAGGAAGTCGGAGTCGTAACGCTGGCCCACGAACTCGGGGATCGAGCGGTTCCCGAACTTGTCTCCCACGGATTTGACGAGCTTGGCGGTGAGGAACATGCCCATGTAAATTCCGATGGGATAGACGATCGGATACCACAGGCTCGAGAAACCCACCGAGTATGCGAGGCCGGGCATCCCGAGGAACGTCGAGCCGCTCGCGGTCGTCGCGACGACCGCGAGTCCCAAAACCCACGGCCCGTAGCTGCTTCTGGCGACGGCGAAGTCGTCGGCGTTTTTCGTCCTCCTCATACCCACGAAGCCGAGGGTTATGAAGAGACCTATGGAAGCGATCATGAATGCCCATGACCACATTGCGACGCTGCTCATCGTCTACTCCTCATCCTCCTCGTCCGGCATGACGAGGTTCGTTTTCCAGAGGATCAAGGCCGAGAGGATCCAAGCCGCCAGCATCAACACGAACCACCACACCACGACGTTCATTTTCTCCCCCTCACCGCCTCGTGGATGGCGGGGACGTCCTTCACCCGTCCACGAGACCCCGTGAAGCCCTCGATGATATCCGCCCCGTGAAGCGGTTGGTTTTCTCTTGCATAGACGTAGTAAGGCACGTAGAAGATCTCGACCTCCTCCTTTTCTATGTTCGGCGGCCTGCTCGGACGATAACGGCGAGCCACGTGTTCTTTGACGTATTCGTATGACAACCGCTCCGCCTCCGCCTCCGAGGTCCGGCACGGCATCACCTCTTCCGTTTCGACGGCCATCTCCCTCCCGACGGGCCACTCCGTCGCCGGGCCGACCGACCGGCTCATCCCGTTCACCCCGGTAAAAAGGCGCATCCTCATCGTCCTTCCCAGGGTTTTCGGGATCGTCGCCTTCCACGATTGGAAATAATAGGGATGGTATACAGTGAGATCGTGGCGAGGCTCCGCGAGATCTCCGCCCCACAAAGCCTTCCACCACCGCCGGTTTAGCGAATCCGCGCTTTCTCTCGCTTTCGGCGAATCCTCGGCGACAAGGATTCTCACGGCACCCCGTTTTCCACCATCAACCGCGCCATCCAACGCATCCAATTTCACCCACCGGTCCCTTTCCGAAGCCGCTCCCGGTACCAAAGCAACCTCGCCCCGAAGCCTCCTCCCAACGGAATTCTCCAACCTCACTCCTTTTCGCTCCTTTCTATATTATATTTTCTATATTAAATAGAGTATGTCAAGGGCTGAGGCGTAATTTTTTATTTTCTATTTTCTGGAGACAGTAAGGTAGACTTAGCGGGAGCTACGGGAGGAGGTTGGATGGCGCGAGAGTTGGTTGGTTCGATGACGAAGACGCAGGCGGCTTTCCATCGCATACGCGCGGACATCGAGGACGGGCGGTTGGAGCCTGGCGAGCGGTTGAGGGCGGCGGTGCTTCGGGAGGATTTGGGCATGAGTCCGACCCCGATCCGTGAGGCTTTGCGTCTGTTGCAGGCGCAGGGACTCGTCGAGCATCGCCCCCACCACGGCATGGTGGTGGCCGAATATCCGGCGGAGCAAACCGAGGAAGTGTACCGGCTGCGGCTGGTTCTCGAGCCGATGGCGACGGAGCTCGCCGCGGAGCGCGCCAGCGGGGAGCAACTGGAACGCATCCGCCGACAACACGCCGCCCTCGGGGACGCTGTCGAGTCCGGGGATGCCCGCGTTGATGCGGCCGAACTCAACGCCGCCTGGCACCGGGCGGTTTACGAGGCGGCTGGCTCGCGCTATCTGGAGGAGTTCATCGCCCGCCTTTGGGGCGTCTTGCCGCTGGAGGCCGTGTGGCGAACCGACCGATCCGGATCCTCGGTCGAAGAGCACGAACGCATCACGGCCGCCATCGAGCGCCGGGACGCGACGCAAGCGGCCGATCTCATGCGGAGGCACATAGAAGGCACATCCGAGCTGGCAGCGGAGCGCCGGAGCCGTGGAAACCCGTGATTCCGGACGAGGAACTCGAAGAAGGCTGCCGCCTCACATTCATCGGAAGTCCATTATCGGATGTGGTACTCGACGCAGGAAAGGCGACCCTCGACGATCCGGCGTCGCCACAAGGTAAACTCCCCCGCAAGCTCGCGCATACAATCCGTGGTGTTTCCGGCAACTGGCGGGTAGAGCAGACCGTCCTTTGCTGGTAGAGTTCGTCGCATAGCGAAGTTGGGAGGGTCTTTGCGGAGAGCTCTGTATGCAGCGGCGGTCATCTTTTCCCTTCTGCTTTCGCAACCCTTCTCGTGTTCCGCGGAGGACCTGGAACGTTCCGTCGATCAGATGGAACGCGCCCTTCTCACCACCGCGGAGGAACTCACCATCGCGGAGGAGACGACTTCCTCGTTCGAGAGTACCCTTGAGACCACGGTCGAGACACCGCGCGAGCCTCGGGCCTACCTGGTACCCGTCGCCCACCTCACCTCCCGGCGGGAGAGCGTGAGCTTGGAGGAACTCTCTCGGGTTCGCGAGCTGGCGGTGCCGCGCGAGCTACGGGGCCCGCTGGAGGAGCGGCTCGGCGGCGTGGACCTCGAGCCGCTCGACTCCCCGGAAGGAGTCCTGGATCTCGTCAGCCAAGACCCGGGAGCCATCGGTCTCGTGCCCTGGGAGGACGTGGACCCGCGCGTCAAAGCCCTGGCGGTGAACGGCGTTCATCCACTGCGTCCCGGCGCGGAAGTCCCGGAGAACTATCCGCTCGATCTGGGGGAAGCGGATGGTCCCGACTCCGGGAAGCTCAGGCGGGTCGTCATCGGGGGCGACATGGTCCTCGACCGGGGCCTCCACCACGCCGTCTTCCAGCAGGGGCGCGGAATCGACTTTCCGCTGGACGGAGGGCGTGCCGCCGTGACGTGGAGGGCTTCCGAGCCGAGCGAGTACTCTGAGTTCGGGGAGATCCACCAGTTCCGGGCCGAGCGGCGCGGCGAACCGGGCGCGGTACGAGAATACCTGAACGGAGCCGACCTCGCGCTGGCGAACCTCGAGAGCCCCGTCCTCGCGAACGCCACCTATCATCCCGAAGGCACGACCTTCCACGGCGACCTCGGTCTCTTGCCCATCCTCGCCGACGCCGGGATAGACGGCGTCACCCTCGCCAACAACCACGTCCTCGACGCCGGGGAGGCCGGGCTCGCGGAAACGATGCTCCATCTCGATGACGCCGGGATAGCCCACGCCGGGGCGGGGATGGACCTCGCCTCCGCCCGCGAGCCGATGGTCTTCGACCTCGGAGGCGTGAAGGTCGGCGTCCTCAATTACCAGAACGTCCCTTCATACGAGTGGGCCTGGGCGACGGAAGGGACCGCCGGGACCGCGCCGCTGCGGGAGGACGTGCTTCGAGAAGACATAAGGAGGCTGGAGTCTCGCGTGGACACCGTCATCGTCATGCCGCACTGGGGCGAGGAGTACACCGCGACGCCCGAGCCGGAGCAGGTCGAGCTTGCGCGGTCGGCGGTGGATGCCGGGGCCGACCTCGTCGCAGGTGGGCACGCGCACTGGGCGAAGGGGATCGAGGTTTACGAAGGAGCGCCCGTTTTCTATGGCGTGGGGAATTTTCTCTTCGATCAGGTCTGGTCCGAGGAAACCTCGACGGGCATCTTCGCGGAGGTCACGCTCTACGAAGACCGCGTCATCCAGACAAAACCGGTCCCCTTCATCGTCCTCGACTACGGCCAGCCGAACTTCTTGTTGCCGAACGGCGGCGGAAAGCGAGCACTGAATACCATCTTCTCCGCCTCGCTCGGTTCGGAGTTCGATGGGGAGGAGTAGTTGTATTCGTCTTTCCCGACTCCTCCACTACTCCTCAAAATAGTCCTTGCAACCAGCCCCAGCTTGTGTACAGAGCCGCCCCGGCGGCGGAAGCCGCGGCCACGAGCCAGGGCCAGAGTCTGCGGCGCGCGCTGTGGCCTTTTGCCTGTATCCTGCGCGCTACCCGGTGGGCGTCCCAGATGGCCCAGACCCAGACTATCGCGAGTGGGATCCAGCCGATCACGATAGCGGTCAGGGCGAAGTTGATGAGCTGCACGACGATGAAGGCCATGCCTTTGAGGATTTGTCCGTTGTAGATCTGACCTACCCCCGACAACACGAGACTCAAAACCGCCGCCAGCCCCGGGCTATGCTCCGGCGCGCCAGTCGAAGTCTCACCTTCGGAGAGGCGTCCTTCTCGCTCCCTCGACTCGACCGGAGCGGGAGCTTCCTCGATCCATCCTTTGACGGGAGGGAGTCCGTCGCGAACCCGTTCGAGGTCTTCTATGAGTTCGGCGGCGGTGGCGTGTCGGTCTGCGGGGTCTTTGGCGAGGAGCCTCATAACGAGCGCATTCGTCTCCTCCGGCACGTCGGGGTTCGTCGTTTTCGGAGGAATCGGCCGCTCGTTGACGTGCTTCGTACAGACGGAGATGGGATTGTCCGCCACAAAGGGCGGCTCTCCGGTAA
>JBOHBL010000227.1:0-3343 GCA_050698295.1 Rubrobacteraceae bacterium
CTTTTTCCTTGCGATATTCTTGCAAGAATCTCTTCCAAAATACCTTCGCCGCGTGGGTCGCGGCCCGACGCGCCGCCGGGATGGCGGACTTCGCCTCTTCGCGGACGAACTCGCCCGCCTTTTCAGCGGCCTTCCGGGCGGCCTCGGAGACCCCGCCCCGCGACTTTTCGATGTCCTTTGACATGCGACCTCCCGCCCGAAGCTCCGCTTCAATCAATGTTTATTCGCTGCCGCGCCTGTTTTTCGTCCTTCTCCGACGCCTTCTCCGGCATGACGAGCGCGCCGAGTCCCCTCGCCGCCTCGAAGCCGGCTTTTCGGAAGTGTCCGACCGCCTTTTTCCTCCGCTCTCCGGGAACGAGGATATACGCCGCCGCACCGAGGAGAGGGTATTTCTTCGTTTCGCGCTTTTTGTCATCCATCTTCTTCGAGCCTCACTTTGAGATGTCCGCCCTCGATGCTCGCTCCGGCTGCCGAGAGGCGGGCGAGCGAGTCGGGGAGGAGTATGTTTCGGCGGTACGTGCCGACCCTCACGTAAAGTTCGGCGCCTTTCTTCGAGAGATCGACGTCCTTCTTCTCGGCGAGCGGGAGGTGGAAGATGACTTCGTACCCGCTTCCGTTTTTCGTGATGTCGTGCGCCGCGCCCCGGAAAAGCATCCCGAGCGGCGGTGTTCCGTCCTCGAAAACGTCTTCGGCGAGTTCGGACAATGCGTCGAGGCCGTACATTTCTCGGTCGAAGAGGCGGGCGGTGAGGATGGGGATCGGGGAGAAAGACTCCTCGATGGCCTTCATGTGCCGCGTTTGCGACTCGCGCCACCGGTCGAAGTACGGGTCGGTGATCATCTCCGGCAAAAGGCGATTCACGACGACGGCGTCCACGCCATAATCGTACAAATTGAGGTACGTATACGCGCGCCTCGCCTCGGCGACGACCATCTTCTCGGCGTTGGCGACGAGGCGCACGGAGGCGTTTTCGCGGTCGGTGAGGATTTCCTCGACTCCGGCGATGGCTTCGTAAAATCTTTGCCCGGCGGCGAAGACGCTGTCTTCGGGGAACGGCGGAAGGCTCTTCGCGCGGTTGGCGAACGGGCGCACGAGTTTGGCGGCGCGGCGTTGTATCGGGAGTATTTTCTCGACGTACCAGTTCATTTGATCCGGCAGACTGAGGAGTTTGAGCGTCTCCCCGGTGGGGGCGGCGTCCACGATGAGGGCGTCGTATTTTCCTTCGTTGTGATGTCTTCTCACCGTCAAAAGTCCGAAGAGTTCGTCCATGCCGGGGAGCATGGCGAGTTCTTCGGCGGCGAGGGTGTTCGCGCCCTGCCACTCGAAGACCGTGGACATGTACGCTTGAATTTCCGCCCAGTTGTCCTCGATCATGGACGTGTGGTCCATTTCCTGCGCGAAGAGGTTCGTCGCCATCTCCTTCGGCTCAGCCCCGATCCCCGCGTCGAAAGCATCCGATAACGAATGCGCGGGGTCTGTACTCATCACGATGACTTTCTTCCCGGCCCTCGACGCTTTCAGCGCGGTGGCGGCGGCGACGCTCGTCTTTCCGACGCCGCCTTTTCCTGTGTAAAGTATCGTCCGCATGTCGAGCCGATTATATCCCCCGGCGTTCCGAAGAACCGTTATCTTCCTCGCCTCTCCTGTGCCTCGACGGTCACGACGGCCTCGGGCATCGCTTCGAGACGACCCTTCGGAATTTCCTCGCCGGTGTCGTCGCAGACGCCGTATGTGCCTTCCTCGATCTTTTCGAGAGCGCGCTCGACGTCTTCGAGACGCTTCTCGGATCTCTCCCCGATGGTGGCGTCCATCTCGCGGGTGAATTGCGACTGGCTCATGTCCCCGGCGTCGAACTGCGAGTCGCGCTCGTCCTCGCCCCGATCCTCCTCGTCCTCTTCGAGACCCTCGATCATGCGCGTGAGTTCGGCGCGAAGCTCCTCCAAACGCGCTTTCTGCTTTTCCACGAATTCTTTGCCGAAACTGCTTTTCGCCACTGTGGCTCCTTGTATAGCTCGAAGTGATTTCGGAAGAGACTACCATACGAAAAACGCCCCTCCGCCCACGGAACACGGGCAAAGAAACGCGATAAAAAAGCTGAAACCTGATGCCTGAAGCCCGAAACCTAAAAGAAAAATGGGCGACGACCTACTCTCCCACAAAGTCTCCCTTGCAGTACCATCGGCGCTGGCGGGCTTAACTTCTCTGTTCGGAATGGGAAGAGGTGTATCCCCGCCGCAATCGTCACCCTTTCAAAAGTGTACCTGAAAGGCACGGCGTATTCGGTTGTGTTTGTTTCAATCCACGCCTTTGGCGCTGACCTTTGAAAACCGTATAGCGCGAAAACAAAGATAAAAACCATTAAGCCCTCGACTTATTAGTACCACTCGGCTGCATACGTCGCCGCACTTACACCTGTGGCCTATCAACCTGGTGGTCTACCAGGAGTCTTACTCCCTCATGGGGATGGGAGATCTCTTCTTGAGGTCGGCTTCCCGCTTAGATGCTTTCAGCGGTTATCCGTTCCGCACATAGCTACCCGGCGGTGCCATTGGCATGACAACCGGTACACTAGAGGTGCGTCCACTCCGGTCCTCTCGTACTAGGAGTCGCTCCCCTCAAATCTCCAACGCCCACGGAAGATAGGGACCGAACTGTCTCACGACGTTCTGAACCCAGCTCGCGTACCGCTTTAATGGGCGAACAGCCCAACCCTTGGGAGTGGCTACACCCCCAGGATGCGACGAGCCGACATCGAGGTGCCAAACAGCCGCGTCGATGTGACGCTCCACAATTGCTTGCGGCGCAGACTATACCTTCATCTCTTTCGAGATGGTGGCGTATTATGGGCGCCATAGATTTATCCAGATTTTCCTGGACAGCGACAACCCATCCCTCGCACGGCGAAGCCGTGGCGAGAAGTCGTTACGGGGGAAGTTTGCGAAGCATGCCCGGGATGATGTGCGGCCCAACCAGAGTTCGGAGTCGGCTCATACTCGCAGATGAAACCCGCAAGCGATACCGATCCTTATCACGGTTGAGAGAGCATCGAATCCCGAGTTTAGCCCATAGAAACCCTCGCAACGCTTCATTCTCCTCGAAGGAGAACGACTGCGTATTGAGGCGCAACTGCTTTCTCTCCGCAGCGCCGTCATCCATGATCCAGACCGCCAGGCTGAGCGCCGTGAACTCCTCATGGAGAAGCTCGATGGGCGCGACCTTGCGGCGATCCGAATAAAAGAGCAGCCGATATTCGGCGAACTCTGGATGTGTTACGGTGCGGAAGTAATAGCAGCGGCCACATCTCCTCGGCGGCGTGCGAACGATGTTCGCAAGGAGAGCGTAC
>JBOHBL010000228.1:0-1986 GCA_050698295.1 Rubrobacteraceae bacterium
GCGTACGTGCGGTACCAGTTATCTTCGAGGGCATTGATGAAGCCGAGGGTTCCTGTGGCGCCACTCGGGAGGTTGCCGGAGTCGCTGTATTCCCACTGTCCCGGGAACCGGAACCCGAGCGGGAGGCCTGTGGTGGCCATGCGGGGAGGGAGGCTTCTGCCGAATGGCTCGAACTCCTGCTTCCATTTCAGGAGGCCGTCCGTGCCGGTCATGGCCAGGGGCCGGCCGAGATGGTCGTTGTGGAGGAAGAAGTTGCCGGTCGGGCTCCCGACGCCGAAGGAGCGCAGAACGGCGACGGGTTCGCCTTCGAGGTAGACGTACGCTTCCCGTTCGGTCAGGGCGCCTGACGCGTTAAATCCCTCCCGGTAGTAGAGCTGGCCGTCAGTGCCGTAGACGAAGAACTCGGTCTTGGAAAGTGTGGCCTGGCTGCACGGGTAAACCTCCCGGATGACCCGGTGATTCTGACCGTCGCGCTTCAGGACGTTTCTGGCGGCCGGGCTGCACCCAGACGCCGAGAAACCCTCGGTCAGCCGGCCGAGCGCGTCGTAGAGGTACCGGACGGCCTGCTCGTCCGTATCCAGGTCCCCGCTGGTCAAGTGCGTGACCGTGACGGGACTGCCGCCGGGCGGCGTGATGGAAGAGATGACCCCGTTGGAGTGTCCTGCCCCGTCGTTCTCGTACGCGTAGGAGTTCTGTCCGGTCACCCCGGACCGAGCTTCGGTTAAGCGGTTGCCGTTCTTGTCGTAGGTCCAGGTGAGAGTCTGGCCGGCATAGCTCGTGCCGTACGGGCCCGTGCTCCCGGTCAGGAAGTATCTGTCGGCATCGTAGGAGAACGTCCGGTTGGAGGGTGGTGTGATGCCCGGGGTGACGTCGTTGAGCGCCTTGAGGTTGCCTTCCTTGTCGTAGGCCGTGCTGGAGATCCTTCCGTCCCCGTAGTTCCAGCCGATCAAGACCCTCATTGGGTTGAAGTTCGCGTTGAAGGTGCGCTGCGTCAAACGCCGGTGGCGCGTGTCGAACGCCCGGGACTCGATGAGGTTCCCTGCGGTCTGGAAGGATCGGGTGGGGCCGTTGACCTGGTGCCGAATCGTCGAGAGGAACGCCTGGGCGCTGCCGCCCGACGGCGTATACGTCACCGTGAGGGGCCGGTTGTTCAGATCGTAGGTGGCCGTCGTCTTCTCCCCGGACGGGTATTGTACCGTGGTCTGACGGCCCGCCGCGTCGTACGCGAAGGTCAAGTCGTAGACCTTGCTCGCCCGGGTGTGCTTCTCCCGTACGATGAGCCCGCGGCGGTCGTACCCGTACTCGACGGTTCCCGTCCCGTCAGCAGTCTTGCAGAGCCGTCCCTGGCCAAAGGTCTTGGCCGTGACAGGCTCGGCGATGCAGCCGGTGTCGTACGTGTGCGTGATCGTCGTAAGGGGGGAGCCGGCGATCGTGGCCAGCCTGTTGGCGGCATCGTAGGTTCGCGTGGAGGACCGGACGCCCGTCTGCGTGGCGGAGGTGAGGTTGTTCGCCTCGTCGTACGCGTTGACGCTCTCCTCCAGCGCTCCACCACCGGCGAGGGGCGTAAACTGCTTTCGCAAGGCCCCGAAATCGTCCATTTCATAGGTCGTGACGGCTCCGTTGGGGTCGGTGACGCGCACGAGCTGGTCACGACGGTCGTACCCGTAGGTGGTCACGTCGTTGCCGCCCGTCGTGGCGGTGCGCGTTGCCGTGGTGATCCTGTTCAACGCGTCGTTGGCGTACAGGAGGTTCGCTGGGGACGTGTCGCTCGTGAAGTGGTTCGCGTCCGCGATCCCGGTGAGGTTGCCGGCGCAGTCGTAGTCGTACCGGGTGGTCGCGCTATCCACGGTAATGGTTTGCTTCTTGATGCGGCAGAGGCCGTCGTAGGCGCGCGTGACCTCGTACTCCTTGGTCGTGCCGGCGCCGTTGAAGAACCCGTACGTATCCTTGGTTACGTTGCCCCGATCGTCGTAGGTGTACGTTACC
>JBOHBL010000229.1:0-1648 GCA_050698295.1 Rubrobacteraceae bacterium
CGTCCACATTCGCCGGGACGCGCCGGGCAACCTGAAGAGGCTCGCCGATGCGCTTTGAGCCGGAGGGGAGGATAGCCGGGAGTGACGGGTAAAGCTCTCGAATGGGAGAAGACGAGGGAAAAGGCAAAGGGAGCCCGGGCGATGCCGGGTTCGGGAAAGGAGAAATCGTGGCACAGGGACCATATCTTATGGGCATAGACTTCGGGACGGGCGGGGTGCGCGTGGGCATCTTCGACGTCGAGGGGACGCCGGTGGTCTTCCACGGCGTCGAGTGGGAGACAAACTATCCGAGGAGCGGCTGGGCCGAGCAAAGCCCCGAAGCGTGGTGGGAGAGCTTCGTGGAAGCGGCGAAGAAGGCCGTCGCCGAGAGTGGAATTTCACCCGATGAGATAGCCGGCATCTCCACCGATTCCACGGCCTCGACGGTGGTGGTGGTGGACGGAAACGACCGGCCCATGCGGCCCGCCATAATGTGGATGGACGTGCGGGCCTCCGAGCAGGCCGACCGGCTCGCCGGGACCCACGACCGCGCCCTCAAGTACTCAGGCTACGGAGACGTATCCGCCGAATGGGGGCTTCCGAAGGCGCTATGGATCAAGGAGAACGAGGTGGAGGTATTCAACAACGCCAAGCACATCTGCGACTGCAACGACTGGCTCATACACCGCCTCACCGGGGAGTGGGCCTCCTCCATAAACATAGCGAGCGCGAAGTATTTCTACGACCGCGACGAGGGAGGATGGCCGGAGAGCCTCCTCCGCTCCGTCGGCTTCGAGGACTTTCTGGAGAAGTTCCCCGAGGACGTGCTCGACCTCGGGGCGGTGGTCGGAGGTTTGAGAAAGGACGTGGCCGAGGAGATCGGACTCGCCCCGAACACGCCCGTGGCGCAGGGCGCGATAGACGCCTACGCCGGGGCGTTGGGACTCGGGGTCGTCGAGCCGGGGAAGCTCGCGCTCATCACGGGTTCTTCTCACGTCATGATCGGACAGGCCGCCGAGCCAATCCACGGTCAGGGTTTCTGGGGTTCGTACACCGACGCGATGATTCCGGGCCAGTACACCGTCGAGGCCGGGCAGGTCTCGACCGGATCGGTTGTCGCGTGGTTCAAGAACCAGTTCGCCACCCGCGCGAAAGAAGAGGCCGAAAGGCGCGGCGTTGACCCGTATGCGGTCCTCAACGAGATGGGCAAGGAGGTCCCCATCGGTTCGGACGGGCTCGTTGTCATAGACTACTTCCAGGGCAATCGCTCGCCGCACACCGACCCGCTGGTGCGCGGCATGATCTGGGGCCTCTCGCTCGGGCACACCGAGGGACACATCTTCCGGGCGATCATCGAGGGGATCTGCTTCGGCACGGAGTCCATCTTCCGCGCCATGCGCGGCCACGACTTCGAGCCGAGGATAAACGTCGTCTCCGGCGGCCCCGCCAAGAGCGAACTCTGGATGCAGATGCACGCCGACGTCTCGAACGTCCCGATCGCGTTCACGAAGGTGAGCGAAGGCCCGGTCCTCGGCGCGGCGATGCTCGCGGCGGTCGGGGCCGATATCTACCCGGACGTGAAGGCGGCGTCGGACAGCATGGTCCACGTCGAGCGCAGCATCGAGCCGAACCCGGAGGCTCACGAGGCGTACCAGTTCTACCTCGACCG
>JBOHBL010000230.1:0-2854 GCA_050698295.1 Rubrobacteraceae bacterium
CCGCGTACGCCAGCGCCGCCCCGGCCAGAAACAGCCCGACGAGCACCGCCGCCAGCGCGAAGCGCGAGGTCACCGTCGCCCGGTCCACGCCGTCGAGCGCTTCCACCGCCAGCTCGTCGGCCAGCGCGTCTATTTCGAGGGCCTCGTCTTCGATCCGGTAGAGCGTGTCCAGGCTGCGCCCGCTCGCCCGCTCGAACTCCTCCGGGTCGGAGTCGTGGACCTCCGCGGCGGAGCGGAACCCCTCCCGGTAGTCGTCCGCGAGCAGCCGGAACTCGTCGGGCTGGGGAAGCTCCGGGACCCTGACCTCGACCTCCTCCAGTTCGTCTATCTCCTCCCGCAGCGCGACGTTGGCGGCTTCCCACTCGTCGAGGGCGTCTTCGGAGGGGCCCTCGACGGCGATGTCGCGGTGGTCGAGGCGGAGGTCGAAGATCGCCAGCCGCAGGTCGTCCACCTGGGCCTCCAGCTCCACGTCGTAGCGGGCCTCGTCGGTCCTACGGTCCACGCGCTCGTTGAGCCACAGCCCCACAAGGCCGGCGATGGCTATGGACACCAGCAGCCCGCCGACCGCGGATATCGCCACCCACCAGGGCTGCGTCCATACTTTTCTGAGCCAACTCATGCTGGAATTTTCCCCGAATTGCTTGCTGGTCGATTACTCATGGAATGCATCTTCGATCCGCCACTGATACGTTCCGGCGACGCGCGCGTGTTGCTCGTCGGCTAATTCAGAAACCCTAGAAAATAGGCCGTCCAAAGGAGGACGGCCCAGATAAAGAACGCCATGAGGATCCGCAGCCAGAGCCGCTTGAGCACCGGAAGTCCTTATCCTCCGAAGATGCCCCGGAGCTGGTCCCAGACCAAAAGCACCGAGAAAAAGCCGAAGAACAGGAACGAGATGCCCATCACGACCAGCCTCACGCCGCCGATCTTGATGGGATCCGGCAGCGCCTTGCGATTCAGGAGCGCCGAGTAGATGAACATCATCACCCCGGCTATCGAGGAGGAGATGATGAGCAGGTACAGCGGCTGGCTCACGCCGGAGATGAGGATCGTCGGCTCGACGATGATCATGGTCCACACGAACGCGGCATAGAGCTTGCTCTCCGACCAGAAAGAGCTCTCCCTGAGCGCGTTGACCTTGAGCTGGTCGAGAACAGCACGACCGTGCCGGTGAGGTAGAAAGCGGTTCCGAACCACGGCGCTATGACATCGGAAAGCGTCTGGCCCTCGACCTGGATGAACTCGAAGTCCTGCTCCGTTATCTCGCCGACGGGCACCGTTGAGTAGGTGAGCACGGAGAGGATGATGAGCGTTCCCAGACCGATGAGGAAGAAGGTGATGAACTGCTCCTGGTTGGAGATCTTCCACCGGCGCATGTTCTCCTCGGTGGTGCGGAACATATGTCCGGTGGCCGGCACGGCCTGCTCTGAGCACGCGAGCGCCGTGAGGAAGCTACTCTAGTCGAGCAACCCGAGCAGGTAGGCCATCGTCATCATAACGGAGAAGATCACCGCGAACGCGAGGAAGCGCAGCCAACACCCTTTCAGCATCCCGGCTGCGCTCCCCTGTTAGTGGCCGCTTCTATCCTCCCCCGAAGAAGTTGGACGCGATCTGGTAGTACACCAGGTAGATCGAGAGTGCCGCGAAGATGAGGAAGCTTATCCACATCGCCACCAGCCGCCAGCCCTTGAGCTTGATGACATCCGGCAGGACCCGGGTGTTCATCCAGATGAGCATCCCCGAGTAGAAGAACATCAAGACCCCGCCGCCCGAGGCGGCGATGATCAGCAGCACCAGCGGCGCTTCGAGGCCGGCCAGCAGGATCAGCGACCCCCCGATGGCGATGACCCACGCGAACAAGAAGTAGATCCGGCTCTCGGTTATGACCTCGCTGTCGGTGAAGAAGCTGACCTTCAACTCGGAGGCGCTGAGCCTGCTTACGTAGTCCATGATGCCGATGCTGGTCGAGAAGAGGACCACCATGCCGGCAAACAGGAAGAAGGCCCGGAACCAGCCCCCTATCTGGTCGCCGAGGATCTCGGCCTCGGTGTTTATGAACTCGAGGTCCTCCCCGATGCCCCGGCTGCCCACGGTCGACCAGACGAGCACCGAGAGGGCGATGAGCGAGGCGAGGCCGAGGGCGAAGAAGGTGATGAAGTGCTCCTGGTTCGCCACCTTCCACCAGCTCCTCCAGCGGCGCATGTTCTCCTCGTTTACCGGGAAGGTGTATCCCAGAGACGGGGCGGCCTGCTCCTCGCCGGTGATCGGGGATACGACCTTGGGCATGCGCGCTCCCATCCCGAGACCCTTGTCCCGGATGTAGTTGCTCTGGGTCAGGTTGTTGGCCCCGCCCGCGCCCGCGAAGGCTACCGCGCCCAGGAACGTCGCGGCGCCGAGCGCCGCGATGGTCCCGGGTACCCTCGGGATGCTCCCGGGAGCCTGCGTGACGACGCTCGCCCAGGACCCCAGATCGGTGGCGACGACTATGCCGACCACCAGGAAAACCATGATGATGGCGACGAGCACCATCTGGATCTTCTCCAGCGCCTGGTAGACGACCGGGGAGAGGGTCAGCGCCAGCGCCGTGGCGACGAGGACTATGGTGGCGATCACGGGTACGCTGCCGAAGCCGAAGAGATATGTAAACAACGTGGCCCCGCCGGTCGCCCAGCCGGGGAAGGCGTTGGGCAAGACGGCGCCCAACACGAAGATTATCCCCCACGGTTTCCAGAAACGCGTGAAGCCCGTGACCGCCGTCTCGCCGGTGGCTAAAGTGTAGCGTTCGATCTCCATGTTTATGACGAACTGCATAAAGAACCCGACCGCGGCGAGCCACAAGAACGCTATCCCCACC
>JBOHBL010000231.1:0-1055 GCA_050698295.1 Rubrobacteraceae bacterium
CTCCTCCGTCGCCGGTACGCTCGCCGCGGAGAGCGGGAAGCCGCGGCACGAAGCGGAGGTCTTCGAGATTCTCTACCGGTGCGAGCTGATCCGCTTCTGCTCGCGGGAGGCGCGGCGAGCGCTGGCCGAGGAAACCCGGAATCCCCTTCTCTTCCTCACGAAGAAGACTCGGCTCACGAGAGTGCCGCTCGGCGTCGTCGGCGTGATTGGACCCTGGAACTTCCCGATCTTGAATAACGCCGCGGATGGCGTGGGGCCGCTCCTCGTGGGAAACACGGTCGTCTTGAAGCCCTCCGAGGTCACGCCTCTCACTTCGCTTCTCCTGCGGGATCTCTGGGTCAAGGTCGGGAATCCTCCGGATGTTTTCAAAGTCGTCACGGGCCGCGGCGAAGCGGGCGAAGCCCTGGTCGAACGTTGTGACGGGATCATGTTCACGGGCTCCGTCTCGACCGGACGGAAGGTCGCGGCGAGGGCGGGCGCGCGCCTGATCCCGTGCGTCACCGAGCTGGGCGGCAAGTCGCCCCTTGTGGTCTTGGCCGGCGCCGATCTCGAGCGCGCCTCCGAGGCCGCCGCCTGGTCGAGCTTCGTCCATAGCGGACAGGTCTGCGTGCGGACGGAGCGCATCTATGTCGAGGACGAAGTCGCCGGCCGTTTCGAGACGCTTCTCCTCGACCGTGTCCGGGCCCTCCGGCCGTCCGGGCCTGGCACATCGCTCGCCGAGCCTCACGACCTGGGAGCCGTCACGGTCGCCAGGCAGATCGAGGTCGTCGAGAGGCAGATCGCGGACGCGACGGCGAAGGGCGCGCGCGTTGCCGTGGGAGGAATGAGACAGCAGGGTCTGCCGGGCCAGTTCTTCCCGCCGACCGTCCTACTCGGCGCCACACAGGACATGGAGGTCATCCGCCGTTCTGGTCCCCGCGCAGCGGCGCCGTGGCCCTCGCGGCCGGAGGGCGGATCCTGAGGGTCTCGCTGCAGGCCGGCCGGCCGGTGGAGTTGTGCAGGTCTCGTTCGGCGGAGGTCGGCACACCCTGTGGAATCCGCGGGGCGACCCGCTC
>JBOHBL010000232.1:0-8880 GCA_050698295.1 Rubrobacteraceae bacterium
GAGCGGGACCTCGCGGCATTCCTCTCGTTTTTGGGCGGAATACACGGCTGCCTCGACCTCGACGGATTCGCGTCCTGCGTCGTCGAGACTTTGCCGAACGTCGTGGCCTCGGACCTCACCTCGTACAGCGAGGTGGACCCCCGCCGCCGGAGGGCGATCTGGGTGATGGAGCCGGTCCCGCCGGACTTCCCGGAGCTTCACCGTCTCTTCGAGCGACAGGTGCGCGAACATGCGGACCTCCATAACCGGGGACGCACCCGCGACGCCGAGGAACTCAAAGTCTCGGATTTTTTGGCGAGGAGCCGGTTCCGCCACCTCGGGCTCTACGACGACCTCCACCGCATGATCGGGGCGAAGTACCGGCTCTCGACCGAGCTTCCCACCCCTCCGCCGATCGTGATCGGCATCTCCCTCAACCGGAGCGAAACGGACTTCTCCGAACACGAGCGCCACCTCCTCGACATGCTCCGTCCCCACATAGCGCAAGCCCACCGCAACGCCGAAACTGCGACGGAGACACGCAAATACCTCACCTCCACCCGTCAGGCCGTCGAAGAACTCGACCAGGGCGTCGTCGCGCTTTCGGCGAGTGGGCGCGTCCAGTGGGCCACCGACCGCGCCCGCAGGCTCGTCACCGAACACTTCGGCTCGTTCGCGAACGGCCGCCTGCCCCGAGACCTGCGCCGATGGTTCGACGAGCAAAGGTTCCTCCCGTCGGCCAACGGCGTCGTTCCGGCGCTCCCCGAGCCACTCATCATCGAGCGGCTCGGACAAAGGCTCGTGGCCCGGTTCGTCGCCGACCCGGCGGAGAACCGGTATCTGCTTCTTCTCGAAAAACAGCCCCTTCCCTTCTCGGAGAAGACCCTCGAATCGCTCGGCCTCACGCGCCGGGAATCCGAGATACTCGTCTGGATCGCCCGCGGAAAGACCAACAACGAGGTCGCCGAGGCTCTCTACATCAGCCCGCGCACGGTCAAGAAGCACCTCGAGCACATCTACCACAAGCTCGCCGTCGAGAGCCGCACCGAGGCCGTATCGCGCGCGCTGGAGATCTTCGGCCTCGTCTGAAAGCGATTAGCGGAAGCTGCCGCAGTGTCGTCGGCTCTGCGCTTGCCGGGTTGCCTTCTCAGCTTCTACAGGTTGCGCCGCATGACCAGCTCGCCGTCGTCTACCTCGCCGGTGTACACGAAGTCCATCTCTTCGTAAAACGGACCCGGCCCCCCGTCACCGGGGACGCAACTGGTGAACAACGTTCTGGCGCCGGGGCGCGTCTCGACGTGCTCGATGAGCAACTCCAACGCCCGTCGGCCATAGCCGCGTCCCTGGTAGCGCGCGTCGATCATGAAACGCCACAGATAGTACTCTTCGTTGGCGGCGTCGTCGTGCAGCATCAGAAAACCGACGGGGGTCTCACCCGCGTAGATCGCTCGAAACCACGCGGCTTCGGGCTCGAAATAGGCTTCGGCGATCGACACCGCGTTGGGCGCCACGAACTGTTCCTGATGCGAGGCGACCTTAAGGTCGCAGACGTCGCCCACAGATTCTCTGGTGACCTCGCGTAACGTTACGGTGGTGTCGGCTGTCATCGGCTCGGTCCTCCTGTGGCTGGTCGCGTCACAGCACGATAAGCCCACGATCGATCATTTTCAAGGCGAATGGAAGCCGCCGCCGAGATGCTTCCCGCGCGCGGCGCCCCGGCGGCGGCGAACCTGCCGCGTGTTCCGACTACCAGGCCGTCGCCCCGCCGTCCACGGCTATGGTCTGTCCCGTAATGTATGAGGCCGCCGGTGAAGCGAGGAAGACGACGACGCCTTTCAAATCTTCCGGGTTGCCGAAGCGGTGGAGCGGAATGTCGGAGAGCATCTCCTCCTCGAACTTCTCGATGAGACCTCCCGACATCCTCGTTGGGAACCATCCCGGCGCGATGGCGTTGACGTTTATGTTATGGCGCGCCCATCCGGTAGCGAGATCTCGGGTCATCGAGACGATGGCTCCTTTGGAGGAGTTGTATCCGATGGTCTGCATGTACTCGGGTTTGCCTCCAACGAGGCCGGCGACCGAGGCGATGTTGATGATCGAGCCTCCGCTCCCGCGCTCGATCATTCGCTTCCCGACGGCCTGGCTCATGAGGAAAGTACCCCGGACATTCACCTTCATGACGTGGTCGAACTTCTCCAGCGGCATCTCCTCGGTCGGCGCGCCCCACGTCGCCCCGGAGTTGTTGATGAGGATGTCGATAGAGCCGAAGGTTTCTTCGGCGGATGAGACTACTTTCTCGACCTCCTCCGGCTCGGTCACGTCGGCGGCGATGGCGAGGGCCCTGCCACCTCTCGCCTCTATCTCCTGTTTCACTTCGTCGAGGGGTTCCTGTTTGCGGGAACAGACGACGACGTTCGCTCCGGCGTCCGACAACGCTTCGGCCATGTAGCGTCCGAGGCCGCGTCCGCCGCCGGTGACGATGGCCGCCTTCCCGTCGAGTCGAAAAAGATCGAGGGTGTTCAAGAGGTTTCTCCTCTCAAGAGTCTTTTACACGATCGGGTGTCCTCGCTGCTCGAAGATGCGAAACGTTCCGGTGCCGAGGGCGACGAGGGTGTCTTTGTCGTCGTAGACTTTTGCCTCCAACGTGGCGAGGCGGCGGGTTCGGTGGACTATTTCGGAGCGGCAAATTATTCTTCCCTCCCTCACGGCTCCGAGGAAGTGGACGTTGAGGTCGATGGTGGCGGTGCGGACGCCGACTTTGGAGATGAGGGCGAGGCCCATCGTGTTATCTATCAGAGACGCATACACGCCGCCGTGGAGAGAGCCCGCGCCGTTGAGGTGAAAGTCCTCGACGTCTATATATAAGGCCGCCTTTCCCGGCTCGACGCTCCCCACTTTCGCCCGCATGTGTCTGGAGAAGGTTATGTCCTCGTCGAAGTGGCGGGTGAGGAGGTCCATCTGTTCGCTCGTCATCCCGTCTCTCTCTTCCGGCATGGTCCTCCCTCGGTCTCGCACTCCCGCGACGTGGGCATTATACGCGCCGAAGTCCGGGCCTCGCTCAACGGAAGAGAGCCCCAGCGCCTTATAGGCTCGAATCGGAGGGAGGACTTTCGACGGCGCGGTTTGCGGAAGTCGCGGCGCACAAGAAACGGCCCGGCGCCGATAAACGCCGGGCCGAAGAAGAACTATTCGCTGTTCACTGCTTACTCGAGAAACCCGTTCTCGGTGAGCCAGTCCTCGGCGATGTCCTCGGGGAACTCTTCGTCCACGTCGCGGCGGGCGTTGAGCTCCTGCATGGTGTCGGTGGTGAGTTCTTCCATGATCGGGGTGAAGACTTCTTCGAGTTCCGGGTACTCTTCGAGGGTCTCCTGGCGCACGGTGATGGCCCCGTCGTAGGAGGGGAAGAAGTCCTCGTCGTCTTCGAGAAGCACGAGGTTGAGGTTGGGGATGCGGCCGTCGGTCTCGAAGACCGAGCCGAAGTTCAGTCCCTCTTCGGCGGTCTGCTGGTAGACGAGGCTGTCCTGGACGTTGCGGACGCGGTCGTTGGGGAACTCCCAGCCGTAGGTCTCCTCGACGCCCGGAAGCCCGTCGTCGCGGGTGGCGAACTCCGCGCCGACGAAGAGCTGTATCTCGTCGCCGTTCTCTTCGATGACCGGCCCCATCTCCGAGAGAGCCGTGATGCCGAGTTCGTCGGCGGCGCCCTGGTTGGTGGCGATCGCGTAGCCGTTCGAGAAAGCGGCCGGGCCGATCCACTCTATCTGGTTCTCTTCGAGGTCGCGTTCGGCGACGGTCTGGAAGTCGTTCTCGCCGGGGATGTCGCCGGACTCGCCCAGGTGGTTGATCCAACCGGTCCCCACGTACTCCCAGTACAAATCCACGTCGCCGGACTCAAGCGCCGTCCTCACGGCCTCGGTGCCCGCAAGCCCGATCTGGTCGTTGACCGTGGCCCCCTCGTTTTCGAGGACCTGCAAGGCGATCTGCCCGAGTATCTCCTGCTCGGTGAATTCCTTCGACCCGACGGTGATCTCCGCTCCGGAAAGCCCGTCTTCACCGCCCCCACCCCCGCCGCCGCACCCGACCGCGAGCGCCAGCGCGAGCAAGGTAAGCCCCGCAACCTTCGTTATCCCCTCGAACCTCGACACGATCCATCTCCTTCCGGTAGTGTTCGTCACAGACCCTTCGGACGCAGCACGTCTTCCGCTATCCCCGCCAGCCAATCTATGAACAACGCCAAAACCGCCGTGAGGACGCTGCCGGCGATCAAAACCGACTCGCGGCTCTGGCGGATGCCCTGGTCAATGATGTCCCCGAGAGCGCCGCCGTCTATGAACGTCGCCAGCGTCGCCGTGCCGACGCAGATCACGAGCGCGGTGCGGATGCCGGCGAGCATGATCGGCACGGAGAGCGGAAGCTCGATCTTGAAGAGCACTGCATTTTTAGTCATCCCCATTCCACGCCCCGCCTCGATGACGGAGCGATCAACCTGCTGCAACCCGACCATCGTGTTCCGCAAGACCGGCAGAAACGAATAGGCGATGAGCGCGAACAAGACGGGATAGAAACCCAGCCCGAAGACTATCGCCAGAAGGACGAGGACGCCGATGGACGGCACCGCCTGGCCGATGTTCGCGATGCTCACGACCGTGGGCGCGTACCGGCGCGCGAAGGGTCGCGTGAGCAAAACCCCCGTCGTGACCGCGAGCGACACGATCACCGCCGTGGCGGCGAACGAGAGCTGGAGGTGTTCGATGATCCTCTGCGTGATGAACTCGCGGTTTAGCAGCCGCTGCTCGATGCTGTCGAGCTCGAGGCTGCCGATCCAGAGGTACAGCCCCAGACAAACCGCCCCGAGCGCGACCGGCGTCAACAGGTATCCGGTCCATTTCGGAAGCCCGCCGAAAGCCCCGGCCTTCTTTGCTTCGATCGGCGCCACGGGCTACCTCTCCTCTCGGGCGGACTCGGCCTCTTCTCGGCTTTCGGTTCGCAATGCGGGGGGACGCATCAAGTTTATCGCCGCGAGCACCGTGTCGAAGTCCACGATGCCGTTGTAGCGACCGTCCTTGTCCACGACGATGGCCGAGCCTTTGTACGAGGTGATCATGGTGTCGAGCACGTCGTACAAACTGGAACTCCCCTCGACTATCGCCACGGCGGGCCATCCGGCCTCCTTGAGCGGCACGCCGTTGTTCTCGATGTCTTTCATGCCGACCCACCGTTTCGGACGGTCGCGGTCATCGAGGAGGAGCACGTGGTCCCTGCCGGAAGTCTGCATCAGGCGCCGCGCGGTGTCGTGGGAGTCGGAGAGGTTCGCCACCGGCCAGTCGGCCATCTCGATCTCCGAGACCTTGCTGAGGCTGAGGCGCTTTATGTGCGCCCCCGATCCGATGAAGTCCTCGACGAACTCGTTCGCCGGGTCGGTCAGGATTCTCTCCGGTGTGTCGTACTGCGCGATCCTCGACTGATCCTGGAGGATCGCTATTCTGTCCCCCATCTTTATCGCCTCGTCGATGTCGTGGGTGACGAAGACGATGGTCTTCTTGATGTCCTCCTGTAGCCGGAGGAACTCGTCCTGCAACCTCTCGCGCGTTATCGGGTCTATCGCCCCGAAAGGCTCGTCCATGAGCAAAACCGGCGGGTCGGCGGCCATCGCCCGCGCCACCCCGATGCGCTGCCTCTGCCCGCCCGAAAGCTCCTTCGGATAGCGGCCGCGGTAGCTCGTGTCCATGCCGACGACCTCCAGCAACTCGTCAACGCGCTTCGTGATGCGCCCCTTGTCCCAGCCGAGCATGCGCGGGACGGTTGCGATGTTGTCGGCGATGGTCATGTGGGGGAATAGCCCGATCTGCTGTATCACGTAGCCCATGCGCCGCCGCAACTGGTCCGGGTTGACGTTCGTGACGTCATCGCCCTGCAGGAAAATGCGACCGCCCGTAGGCTCGATGATGCGGTTGATCATCTTCATCGTCGTCGTCTTGCCGCATCCGGAAGGCCCGACGTAGACCACGATCTCACCCTCGTAGATTTCCATCGAAAGGTCGGCGACGGCGGGTTCGTCCTGTCCGGGGAACCGCTTGGTCAGGTCCTCCAGCCGGATCATGACCTCCCGGTTTTCGGTCGAACCGTCCATACTTTTTTCAGTCATTTTTGAGACCTCCAGATGTCGTGAACCTCCCGACGAGCGCGAGCGCTCCGTCGAAGATGAGCGCCAGCACGACGATGCCGAGCGTCGCGCTCAAAACCAGGTCGAGGGCTTGATCGGTGCCGATGCGGGCGAGACCCGCGAAGATGTCCTCGCCGAGACCGGGGCCGTTGACGACCGCGGCGATGGCGGCGATGCCCATGATGAGGAGCGTCGAGACCCGAACCCCGGCGATGATGACCGGCCAGGCCAGCGGAAGCTCTATGCGGAGCAATCGCTGCCATCGGCCCATCCCCATCCCCTGCGCGCTCTCGGTGATCGCCGAGTCCACGCTCCTCAGTCCCACGATGGTGTTCCTCACGATGGGAAGTAGCGCGTACATCACGAGCGCGACCAGCGCCGGGGGAGCCCCGATGCCGAGTATCGGGATGAAGAGCCCGAAGAGCGCGAACGAAGGGATCGTCACGAACACGCCCGTCACGCTCAAAGCCAGACCCATGGCGGCGTCGTTGCGGTAGGTAAGGACGCCGAGCGCCACCCCGATCACGGTCGCTATCAGCACGGAGATGAACACGATCTGCGCGTGAGCGATCGTCAACTCCAGCAAGTGATCCCATCTCTGGAGAAGATACTCTAGGAAGCCCATGCTTCCCTCCACGATTCAGGTTTTCGCATGGACATGCTCGCCATTCTCCTTTGATCTCAAACCGCTTCAGACTACAGTCCCGAAGCCCCAACTTCCGCCAGCAGTTTAACAGAAATCAGGTAGCCATATTCGTAGCGAAACAAATAAAGCCTTCGGAGCAATTCGCAGCTCGTTTGCTATCATAGAAACATCGTGATCGCGGAAAACCCCGCTGAGGGAGAAGAACCCCACTCGCCATCGGAGAAAACGCCCCCGGCGGGCCGCGCCGTCAACCCGAACCTCCGCGATGGAGGGTCCCCGAGAGGAGAGTAGTCGAAAGATGTGCGGAATCGTCGCCGGATACGGCGCGTTGGAACTGGATGTCGCTTCGCGGATGCTCGAACGCCTCGCCCACCGCGGCCCCGACGACGACGGGAGCGTGAGGGTCGGAGATAGCTGGCTCGGCCACCGCCGCCTCTCCATCGTGGACGTGAGTGGAGGCAAACAACCTCTCTCGACCGATACCGACTCCGGCAAAATGTATCTCGTCGGAAACGGTGAGATCTACAACCACGAAGCCCTCCGCAAAACCCTCCCCGACGTGGCCTTCAAAACCAACTCCGACAACGAAGTCGCGTTGCAGGTCGTGGCCCATCGAGGGAAAGAAGCCGTCGCCGAACTTCGCGGGATGTTCGCCTTCGCCATCGCCGGAGAGGACGGCGGCTTCCTCGCGGCCCGCGACCCGGTCGGCATAAAACCGCTTTACTGGGCCGAGTGCGATGGCGACGTGCGCTTCGCCTCCGAACTCCACGCCTTCGACGACGACTGGCAGCCGGAGGTCCGCGTCTTCCCCCCCGGCCACTACTGGACCCCCGAGGACGGCCTGAAGCGCTTCGCCTTCGCCGTCCCCCGCGACCGTGAGAGGCTCCACAAGTTCGAAGGTCCGTCGGAGCCGGGAGCCGACATCCCCGACGACATCCTCACGAAAGTCCGGGACCAGCTCATAAAGACCACCGAGGGACAGATGATGGGCGACGTGCCCGTCGGCGTCTTCCTCTCGGGCGGCCTCGATTCGACCGTCGTCGCCGCCATCGCCGCCAACTGGTACGAAAAACGCGGCGAAAAACTCAAGACCTTCGCCGTCGGCCTCGAAGGCTCGCCGGACCTCGCCGCCGCCCGCGCCGCCGCCGAATACCTCGACACCGAACACCACGAGAGCGTGTACACCGCCGAGGAAGCTCTGGACGCCGTCCCGAAAGTCGTGCGGACCATCGAGAGCTTCGACCCGTCGCTCGTGCGGAGCGCGGTCCCGAACTATATTCTGGCGGAGTTCACGGCCAAGCACGTCAAAGTCGTACTCACCGGCGAGGGCGCCGATGAGATCTTCGCGGGCTATGAGTATCTGGACGAGTTCCAGACCGAGGACGACCTCCACGACGAGATCGTCCGCACCATCGAAGGACTCCATAATTTGAACCTCCAGAGATGCGACCGGGTCACGATGGCGCATGGGCTGGAAGCCCGGGTTCCGTTCCTCGAACTCGACATGATCGAACTCGGACTCGCCCTTCCCGCAGGCTGGAAGCTCGCCGGAGAAGGCCAGATGGAGAAACGCCTCCTCCGCCACGCCTTCGAAGGCTGGCTCCCTGATGAGCTGCTCTGGAGAAGAAAGTCGCAGTTCGGCGACGGCTCCGGAGCGTCCTCCGTCCTCAAAAACCGCATGGAGGAGAGCGTCACCGGGGAAGAATTCGAGGAGCTGCGCGAAGAGACCAACCCGCCGCTCCGTACCCGCGAAGAAGCCGCGTACTACCGCATTTTCGCCGGGCCTCTGGGTGAGGTGCGGACGAAGAACACCATCGGGCGCTTCGCCACCGCGTAGAGACGTAAGTATCTCCAGGTTGAATTCGGGAGGAAGATAGCTTTCCTCTCTGGGGGTGCGGGCATCCTGCCCGCATGAGCGGAAGTGCGTATCGCCCCCAGGAAGCCCACGCTCCCAGGATGCCCACGCCCATCAAACTCGGCTTGGAGCTACTCAGCATGCTACGTCTCTACTGGCGCGGATTTCAGGAAGTGGGATCTTCCCTGAATCCGCCACGAGGCGCGTTCACCCGGACTCCGAAGGGGAGATGTCCGTTGG
>JBOHBL010000233.1:0-1040 GCA_050698295.1 Rubrobacteraceae bacterium
CCTTATGGCCTGACCGGGTTCGCCCAAAGCCGCCTGGCAGCGCATCAGACCCCGGTGGGCCTCCTCCAGATAAGCGTCGTGGGCGATTAGCTTGCGGTGGGCCTCGGCCGCCTCGGCGTAGCGACCCTCTTCGAAGAGGAGCCGTTCGAGGTCTTCCGTCGCTTCCCGGACGAACTCGGCTCGCTCACGCTCGTTATCTTCTTCCTCGAACCTCCACCGGTCGGCGGTGATGAGGTTCGGGAGGTCTTCGGGGGTGAGGTCTTCGAGCCGCTTCGTGTATGCGTGTCTTTTGTCGGCGAGATCCACGCGGCTTCGCTCGGCGAGGTACCGGTCGAGGAGACGCTCGGCGACTCGTTCCCTCATCGCCGGATGGAGGCTGTGGCGCTCCTCCGTGGAGAGGTCGCCGATCTCCTTTCGGCACGGCCCGAACTCGCCCACAATCTCCACGAAAAATTTCCTGCTCTGCCGCCCGGAAAGGTCGTCCTCGACCATCGCGAGTATCCGACTCCACAGCGACGAAGGCTCCGTCCACCCCCGCGCCTCGCACTCGATGCTTTTCTCGTACATGCTCTCCTCCTCGCTTCACGCCGCGATCGCGTTCGGATGCTTCGCCGGGGCGACCGCGAGGAACTCTTCGGGGTCTATGGGGAACTTCACCCGGCATTCGCCTTCGGGGAACCGGCCCTCGATGATTTCCACCGCGCGCTCGATGCTCTCGGCGCAAACCGCCACGGAGACACGGGCGGCTCCCTTTCGCACCTCTATCGAAACCTTGACCATCTTCGATCACCTTTCCTTTCGTCTTTCTTCACCTGCCCGAAGTTTGACGGCGCGAGCGGAATCCGGCATCGGAGAAAGGAACGGTTGTTTCGACGAACTTTCGGAGGAAGAATCGCCTACGACCAAAGTATGAACGCCGGGCGAAAGACGCGAAGAAGCGAAATCCTCGGCAACGAAAAACGCCGCCCCGAAGGGACGGCGCACTCGGCGAAGGAAATGTGAGGCGGGAAAGTCCCCGCCCCGGTGGTTCTTCGCTAACG
>JBOHBL010000234.1:0-2710 GCA_050698295.1 Rubrobacteraceae bacterium
AACCAGGCGAGGATCCACGGCATGTACCCGAAAAAAGGCGCGCTGGTGCCGGGCGCCGACGCGGACATCGTCCTGTGGGACCCGGCCCTCCAAACAACGGCCTCCGTCGCCAACCGTCACGGCAACGTGGACTACACGCCGTACGAGGGGATGTCTTTCAAAGGCGGACCTTCATCGGTGTACGTGCGCGGGAGCCTCGCGTATCGGGACGGTGAGATCGTCGCCGAGCATGGTTCCGGGCGCTTCGTCGAGAGGAAGTTCGACCATCCGGCGATGTGAGGAGGATGACTCTATGAACCCCGAAGAGTTGCTCCAGAGACAAAAAGCGGTTCTGCCGGATTGGATCTCACTAAACTACAAACGCCCGATGGAACTCGTTCGCGGAGAGGGTTTCAAAGTCTTCGACTCCGAAGGCAACGAATACCTCGACCTCTTTGGCGGCATCGTGACGACGATATCCGGACACAATGTGCCACAGATCGTGGATGCCGTGAAGAGGCAGTCGGAAAAGATTCTCCACTCCTCGACGCTGTACATGATCGAGTCTCAGGTGAAGCTGGCCGAAAAACTGATATCGCTCTCCCCGATCTCCGGCGACCAAAAAGTATTCTTCGTCGGGAGCGGGAGCGAGGCGAACGAGGCGGCATTGCTTTTCGCGACGAACTTCCGGGGCTCGAGCGAGGTCATCGCCCTTCGCGGCTCGTATCACGGCGGGTCGTTCATCACGATGAGCATAACCGGACAGTCCTCTTGGCGAGCCACTTCCCGCTCGGCCCTCGACGTCTCGTACGCGGTGAACCCGCACCCGTCGTACAGTCCGCTCAACCGGGGAGGGGACTTCGCCACGGCCGCCGCCGAGGACGTTCGCGACGTCATCGAAACTACGACGACCGGACACGTCGCGGCCTTCATCGCCGAACCGATTCAGGGCGTCGGCGGCTTCATCGAACCCCCGAAGGGATACTTCGAGCGAGTCAAGGAAATACTCGACGAGACCGGAATATTGTTTATCTCCGATGAGGTTCAAACCGCGTTCGGAAGGACCGGCTCGCATTTCTGGGGCATCGAGGCTCATGATGTCGAGCCGGATCTCATAACGATGGCGAAGGGTCTCGGGAACGGCCTCGCCATCGGCGCGGTGATGGGACGCTCGGAAATAATAGACTCCATCTCCCCGAAGCTCCATATCTCGACGTTCGGCGGGAACCACATCTCCTCGGCGGGCGCTCTGGCGAACCTCGAATTCATCCTCGAAAACAACCTCCAGCAAAACGCCGACGAGGTGGGTGGGTATTTGAAAGACCGCTTGTCGAAGATGGCGGAGGAGCATTCCGTCGTCGGGGAGATACGTGGCCGCGGACTCATGCTCGGCGTCGAGTTCGTCGAGCCGGATGGTTCTCCGAACCCGAAGGCCGCCGCCGCTTTCCTCGAAGGCTGCCGCGAGCGCGGCGTACTCGTCGGGAAGGGCGGACTCCGAAGCAACGCCATCCGCGTTTCCCCGCCGCTCACGCTCACGAAAGAAGCGGCGAAAGAGGCCGCCGACATCTTCGAGGAGATTCTTTCGGAGGTCGGAGCGAAAGAGAGAGTGGGTTAGCGAAACCTGACGCGGGTCCGACGATCCGCCGCGTAACCGATCGGATGCGCGGCGCTTCCATCCGGTGCGAAGGTCGCCGACCTGTTCGCGGTGGCGGACGAAACGTAACTCCCGCGCGGTCCGCTGCGAGAAGGCGAAGAAGGCCGCGCGGAGGGGGAAGCCGCCGTCGCTTCGTTCCGCCGAAATTTCTACCAAATATCCCTATCAAATTATAGGTGCGTACAAAAAAGCGCCGCCCTAAAGTTACGAGCATGATGGAAGAAACGGCGGCCACGTCATTGTTGGCGCAAAGCGCGGGAGGACTCCCATCCTCGCCACGCGGGCGGAAAGGAGAGAAGGATGAACGAACGGCGGCAAAGCCTTCGCCGGGCGGGATATTTGGAGCACATGGCAGAGAGGTCGCCGGACACTTTTTGCCGATCGGACGCGGGGGAAACCTCTTCGCCCGGCGGATCGGTGAAGAGCGCGTCCCGAACCCTCTTCGCGCCTCCGAACGATCAAATTCGGCTCGAAAACCCCGAAAAATACGTAATTTGAGTGATGTGGTGAGCTTTGCCGCATGCCTAAGATACTTCCGTAGCGCAAACGTCGGGGGCGACGAGAAGCCCGTAACTCAGAGAAAGGATTGCAGCATGCGAAGAACGGCGATCATGACGATGCCTGTGGACCCGTTACGGGCACGGGATGGAAGCAGGGCGCGAGGGGCGCTTCTGGTCCTTGCTTTGACGGTGCTTTTCCTGACGGCGCTGCTCGGCGCGCGCCCCGCCCAGGCGGCGAATTTCACGGTCACCTCGGCGGACGACGCGGGCGCCGGCACCCTCCGCGAGGCAATCGCCGCCGCCAACGCTAACACGGAGGCCGACACGATCACGTTCGATTCTGCTCTCGCAGGGCAGACCATCGAACTCTCCACCATCGGTGACAATAGCTTCGAAGAGTCGGCTCTGGCGGTCACCAGCGATATCACCATCGAGGGTCCGACCGGCGACAACGGCGTCACCATCGCTCGCGCCAATGCGGCGCCCGACATGCGCCTCTTTTTCGTGGGCGCCGACGGCGACCTGACGCTGAAGAACCTGCCCCTGCGCGACGGCGTTGCGCGGGGCGGTGATGGTC
>JBOHBL010000235.1:0-5935 GCA_050698295.1 Rubrobacteraceae bacterium
GCCCAGCCACTCGCTGTTGTAGCGGATCTCCGCGCGGTCGCGCTCGAGAATCCTGAACGCCTGCTCGGCGAAGAGCTTCGCGTTGCGGTCGAGCGACTCGCCGGAGAGCACGGGACGTTCCTTCGAGCGCCCCGACGGGTCCCGATGCGCGCCGTGTAGTCCCCGATTATGAGTACCGCCGTGTGCCCGAGGTCCTGAAACTCCCGGAGCTTCTTCAAAACCACGGCGAAGCCCAGGTGTATGTCCGGGGCCGTGGGGTCTATGCCGAGCTTTATGCGAAGGGGCTCGCCGCTTTTCAGGCGAGCGTCGAGTACTTCGCGAGGAATGACGTCCACGGCGTTTCGGAAGATTCGCTCCACCCTGTCTTCTAACTCTGTCAACCTGAAAAACCACCTTGCCATAAGACTGTATCCAATTGCAAAGTAGTGTAGTATACCGGGCCGATGGCTCGTACTTATCCGAGAAATACGGGCAGGAGGGGCAAGAGACCACAGGACCCCAGGCGACCGGCGCAAAGGCGTCAGGTTCGTCTACCCGCTAATTCCAGGAAGAGCGGGACTTCGCGCTTCAAGGAACTCAGGAACAAGGTCTTCCGCGTTTTCGGGATACTGTTGCTCGCCGGTTTCGTGGCCGGCGTGTGCTTTGTGGCCGGCGGCTACCTCGGACTGGTCAGGAGCGTCAACCAACTCGACACGCCCCAGAACATAGAGACGCACCCGACCTATATATACTCCGCTCCGCTCGGGGATTCCGCGGGGTCGAGGAGGGTCATAGGCACGATCTTCCAGGGCGAGAACCGCAAAACCGCCACCCTGGACGAGATGCCGTCGCACCTTCTCAATGCTCTCGTCGCGAAAGAGGACGAGCGGTTCAGGGAGCATGCCGGGGTGGACCTGTGGGGCATCATGCGGGCGCTGTACGTGGACCTCCGGGCCGGAGAGGCCGTGCAGGGCGCCTCGACCATAACCCAGCAGTATGTAAGGAACGCCTATCTCTCGCAGGAGGTCTCGATAGAGCGCAAGATCAAGGAGGCGCTCATCGCCATCCAGATAGAGACGGTGCGGGAGAAGGATGAGATCCTGGCGGATTACCTGAACACCGCCTATTTCGGCAACAACGCCTACGGCGTGGAGGCGGCCTCCGAGACGTATTTCAACAAGTCGGTCGAGGACCTGACGGTCGCGGAGTCGGCGACGCTGGTCGGGCTGGTCTGGTCCCCCTCGACGCTCGGCAAGGACAAGGAGGCCGCCAGAGAGCAGCGGGACCTGGGTCTGGAGAGGATGTTCTCGACCGGTTACATCAACCAGCAGGACTACGACGCCGCTCTGGAGGAGCCGATGCCCGAAGAGTGGCCGGAGGCGCCGATGATGGAATCCGGCCTCACCGGACCGCAGATGACGCGCAACTTCACCGACCTCGTGCAGGAGGAACTCGTGAACCGCTACGGCGCGAACACGGTGGCGCAGGGGGGCTTGAGCGTCAACACGACCCTCGACCTCGAAGCCCAGGCGGCGGCGCAGGAGATACTTTACGGTTCGACCGGCTATCTTCCCGACGAGTCGGACCCGGACGCCGCTCTCGTCTCCATAGACCAGCGCACCGGGAACATAAAAGCGATGGTCGGAAACCGGGACCAGGAGGCTCAGTTCAACCTCGTGACCCAGGCCCAGCGCCAGCCCGGAAGCTCCTTCAAGCCCTTCGCCTACATCGCCGCGCTGGAGCAGGGCATAGACCCCAGTACCCAGTTCGTCTCCGAGGACAAAAAATACACCCTTCAAAACGGCGAGACCTGGAAAGTCGAGAACTACGAGGAGATCGAACGCGGCTCCATCAGCCTGCTGGAGGCTCTCTGGGAGTCCGACAACACCGTCTTCACCGACTTGATAATGAACGTTGACGGTCAGGGTCTGGAAAACGGTCCCGCCGCGGCGGTCGACGTCGCAAAGCGGCTCGGGATCTCGGCGGACTTCGGCAACTCGCCGCATCCCTCGGTCGTGCTGGGGACCAAAGAGGTGTCGCCTCTGGAGTTGACGACGGCTTATGCGACCATCGCCAACGGGGGACGACTGGTACAGCCCACGGCGATCACCGAGGTCGTCCGCAACGAGGGTCAGGAAGACGAAGAGGTCCTCCTCAGAGAGGAGCAGCCCGAGGGCGAGCAGGTCATAGATCCCGAGATAGCGGATCGAGCCACCGAAGCGATGATGGGCGACATCATGTGGGGCATCGCCGACGAGGCGGCTCTCGACGGCGGGCGACCGGCGGCGGGCAAAACCGGGACGAGCGAAAACTACTTCGACTCCTGGTTCCTGGGCTTCACCCCGCAACTCACGACCGGCATCTGGATGGGCTACGGAGAAGGCGGGGCGACCCTGGAGGAGATGATGAGCCGCGACGGGGCGTACTACGGCACTATCGGCTCCCCCGAGGAGATCTGGGGCGCCTACACAGAACAGGCTCTGGAAGGCGCGTCCGTGGAGAAATTCGAAGGTGTCGATCCTCCCGACCCGCCAGCGGACGTGGTGGCCTCGTCGCCCCGGTCGGCGAGACAGGCTTCGTACACTCAGAATTCTACAACCACGGTCCCCTGACCGGCCTCCTCCTGAGATTGCGCGAAAATATCGGCGCGGGCTTCACCGAAACATCCTTCTCGTCCAGGATCAGGTATCGCCACGGAAACTCAGCGCCGCGCGTGATCCCGACCCGCGTCGTCGAAACGATTTCTCCGGCGGGCGAATCCCCGTATTCGATCTTGAGCGGTCCTCCGGATAAGTCGCACCCGTCCAGCGAAAGCCCCACGCCGAGCGCCTGAGAGAGCTTTCCGGGTCCATTGCACAACCCATCCGGCCGTCCCCGGCGACGGGCCATGAGCTCCGCCCCTTCCAGAGGACGCAGAGCCCGGATCAAAACCGCGCTTCCGACCCCTTCCCCCTCGCACACGACGTTTATGAGGCGGTGCGTCCCGTACGAGAGATACACATACGCAAGCCCGGCCCTCTCGAACATCGTCCGGTTGCGCATGTTCGGTCCCTTGTATGCGTGACACGCCGGATCTTCGGGGCGATACGCCTCCGCCTCGACGATGACGCCGGAAGCCCGGCCTTCACCCGTCTCGTGTACGAGCACGCACCCGAGGAGGTCCACCGCGACCACCCGCGGGTCGCGATTATAAAAGGCGGTCGGGAGCGTCACGGCGGGCGTCATCGTCTCCGGTGAGGTCGGAAATTTGCTTCGAGAGAAGGTCGAGATCGAGACCCGCCTCCGAACGAATGGAGGATTTCAAAAGCGGACGAACCTGTGTGATCTGGATCTGAAGCTCCCGGAGAAGCTCGATGGCCCCGCTCTCCGCCCCCACCATGTCGCGCAAAATCGTACTCTCGGTGCGGCTCGCCACGAGCGGTTCCCGGATGTCCTCGACATACACGAGGGTACGACGCCCACTGCCTCTATCTTCTTCGATGGGGACGATGGCGGTTATTTTGTCGGAGCGCACGAACTTCCCGAAACCGAGGAAAACGAGTCTGTCAGGCACGATCTTCATGAGTGAAGTATATTCCACCCGTGCGACTCGGAGGAAGAAAGAGAAAATTGGAAGGCGACCGCATCGAGCTGCGCCGCCACGAACGCCGGAACTTCCCGCTTTACGAAAAGTGGTACGCCGACCCCGAAATATGGCGACTCACGAGCTGGCGAAGCGCCCCCATGAAACCCGCCGAGACGCGAAAGCTCTTCGAAGACCGCGAGCTCTCCGGCTCCGACGACTCCTTCGCCATCCACGTGAAAGGCGAGCGAGAACCCATCGGCGTCATCGCCCTCATGAACATAAGCGAGGCGAACTCCTCGGCGGACCTCTCCATAATCGTCGGAGAACCCGACGACCGACAAAGAGGATACGGAGCCGAAGCCATCGAAGAAATCCTCCGACACGCCTTCGGAGAACTCGCCCTCACCCGAGTCGGCCTCTCCGTCTTCGCCTTCAACGAAGAAGCGATCTCGACTTATGAAAAACTCGGCTTCGAGGAGGAAGGCCGACTCCGCCGCGCCATAAAACGCGACGGAGAATTCCACGACGCCATACTCATGAGCGTCCTCGAAAGCGAGTGGAGGGGCGCCTCGCCGTAAAAAATTGGCGGCGGAATTACGGCGCGACTATTTTGTCGGAGAGCGCCGGATAGATACGGCGAAAGTCCCGTTCATTGAGGGTCACGATCCGCTCAATTTCGATCTTCGTTGCGATGTGGAGGATGAGCGCGTCGTATGTCGCCCCGCCCGCGATACCCGTCGAAGCGAGGTGGGAGATGACATCGGCATAGTCCGAGTCCGAAAGCGAAATGATTTCACAAGTGTCGAGGACATTTCGCTCGATCAAACGCCGAGCCTCCGTCGGAGAAACGCGGGGCCGGATCGGCAACGTCGTCAAAATCGCATAAAGTTCGGCCACCGAATGCGCCGCGACGACGCCGGAGTCGGTTCCCGCTTTGATCCGTTGAAGCCGAGGCAGCGAGCGCTCGTGGGCCGGATGCGATTCCACCATCCCCGCGACCAAAACGGAGGTGTCGAGAAGAACTCTCACCCCCGTCCGAGAAGCTCCGCCACGCGCCGGTCCCGCTCGGCACGCGCGACATCATCCGAGAGAACGCCGCCGGACGAGCGAATCACCATCACACCATCTTTGTCCACGAAGCGCGTCTCCTCCGGCGCGCGAACCCGAAGATACACCGCTCCGTCGGTCTCGCGCTCCACTATGAGCGTCGCGCCGGGAACCAAACCGAGCCGACGCCGAAGCGGCTCCGGCGCCACGATCCGCCCCTCATCGTCGAGAACCACCTCGATGCGCTCACTCATGGACACCCCGATCCCGTACACTCGACATCACTCGAAAACATATGCCACATCAAATTTAGCAGAAATCACCGAGCGCCGGGTGGGAAGGTGGCGGCCACCGGAGGAAAGGGAGTCGAGCGCATCCCCGACTCCCCACTCTCCGTTTTTCAGACCGCCTCCGCCTCCATGATCGAGACCCCCGCGCCCGTGTCTATCTCGCGCCGGAAGGCGAAGCCGGACTTTTCGAGGAGATCCCGGTACTCATCTCGCGTGCGCTGTTTTCCGCCGAGGATCGTGAGCATCACGATGTCGAGCGTCTTCGAGCGGTCGGGGCCGGGATCTTCGGGGACGATGCTTTCGATGAAAAGCACCTTCGCCCCCGCCGGAGCCGCCCTCCGAACCGCCCGGAGGATGGCGATGGATTTCTCGTCGTCCCAGTCGTGGATGACCTCCATGAGAAGATACGCATCGCACACCGGAAGCTCGTCTCGGAAGAAGTCCCCGGCCCGAAGCGACAGCCGCTCCGAGGCCACGCTCGCTTCCCCGATGACGTGCGGCAAATCGAAGAGGACACCCCTCGCGTCCGGCGCGGCGTCGAGGACGGCTCGAAGCAAATGACCGCTCCCGCCTCCGATGTCGCCGACCGTGGCGAAGTCCGAGAAGTCGTATGAGGCGAGGATGCCGGAGATCGTGCCCCGCGCCTTCGCGGCCATCGCCCCGTTGAAAACACGAGCCTCCTCGGGATGCCCGGCGAAGCGCGCCCACAAACCCTCGGGAAAGACCTCGGGCATCGCCGGAAGCCCGGTTCGCGCGGAATGCCCCATCGCCCCGAAGCTCTCCCAGAAAACGGGCATGCCCCACATCCGGGCGTGATCCCGCATGGACATCGGATGATCCCCTCGAAGCATCTTCGAAGCATCCGAATGCCCGAACCCGTCACCCCTCATCTCGAACACGCCGTGCGACGCGAGAAGGCGGAGCATACGGGAAAGCGCGTCGGGACTCGCTCCCACGGACTCCGCGAGTTCGGCGGCGGTCTTCGGCGAATCGTCCATCGCGTCCGCCACGCCGAGGTCGGCGACTATGTGGAGGCACCGCGAGAGGCAATATC
>JBOHBL010000236.1:0-2095 GCA_050698295.1 Rubrobacteraceae bacterium
ATCGAAAGCTCCGAGGCGATCCGGCGGTTGGTCAGCCCCGCGCGACGCACAGCGCGACCCCTCGCTCGCGGCGGGTGAGCGTGCCCGTCGGTTCGTCGGCCGGTGGCCGCTGCTCGGGCACGGCGACGAGCGTGGGAGGCTCCCGCTCCTCTCGCTTTGAGAGGGCGTACTCGATGGCTTGCTCGGGGGTCATGGCGCGTCCTTCGGCCCAGGCCGCCGACCATGCCTCTGTGTCGAGCGTGGAGCGGGCGTCTGAGATGCGTCTTTCGTATTCGTAGTGGGCGCGGTCGAAGGGGGAGAGGGGGATGCCGACGGCCTCTCGGAGGGCTTCCGCCGCTCCCCACAGGCGCGCCGCGCGGATCGGCTGCCCCCTCGCCGCGGCCACGCCGGCCAGACCGAGGAGGGCGTAGGCGATGCCCGGCCTGTCTCCCTGCTCCCGCAACAGGCTCAGGCTCTCCTCGAAGAGCGTGGCCGCGCGTTCGTGATCGCTTTGCCCGAGGGCGGTCATGCCCAGGCCGATGAGGGAGACGACGATGTCTCGCGCGTCTTGCAGCTCGCGGCTGAGGGCCAGGCTCTCCTCCAGCGGCCCGGCTGCCCGGTCCGGATCCCACTCGGAGAGAGCGGCCAGCCCCAGGAAGGTGAGCAGGTGCGCGAGCGCGTGCCGGTCGAGGGGTTGTCGCCGAATGGTCTCGGCCTCTTCGCGGAGCGCGGCGACGCGCTCGCTTTGGCCCGCGTGCGCCATGACGAATCCCAGGTTGGCGAGCGTCGCGGCGATGCCGTCTCCGTCTCCCAGCCTTCGGTACAGCTCCAATCCTTCTTCGAGCCGCGACACCGCCTTCGCGTGCTGGCCCCGGAAGAGCGCGATCCGACCAGACTCCCTGAGCGCCTTCGCCCTCACCGCCGACGAAACATCGCCCCCGCGCTCGAGTCCCCTGTCGAGCCACTCGCCCCCTTCGGCGAAACCGTGCGCGTTCCAGAACCGCCCCAGCGCCGCCGCCAGCCGTACATTTTCCTCTACGTATCCCCCGGCTAAAAACCACGACAACGCCGCCCGAAGATTGCCGTGCTCGGCCTCCAGCCGCTCCAGCCACGCCACCTGCCGCGAACCGGATATCTCCGGCTCGGCCCTTTCGGCGAACGCCCGGTAGTGTCCGGCATGCCGCTCCCGAACCCGCTCCACCTCGCCGCCCGCTTCGAGAAGCTCCCCCGCGTATTGCCGAACCGTCTCCAGCATCCGGTAGCGCGACGCGCCCGCCCCTCCCGTTTCGGCGACCACCAGCGATTTGTCCACCAGAGAGGCGAGGAGGCCGGGGACCGCAGAGGCGTCCGTCCCCACGGCTTCCGCCGCTTCCAGGGTCCATCCGCCCGCGAAGACGGAGAGACGCTCGAATAGCCCGCGCTCGGGTTCGTCGAGGAGGCGGTGGCTCCAGTCGAGCGTCGCCCGGAGCGTCCGATGGCGGGAGTCGGCGGCGCGGGAGCCGCCGGTGAGAAGTCCCAGTGAGGCCGAGAGCCTTTCGGCGACTTGCTCGACGGCGAGCGCGGCGGTTCTCGCGGCGGCCAGTTCTATGGCGAGGGGGATGCCGTCGAGTCTTCGGCACACCTCCGCCACGACCCGCTCGTTGGCGGGCGTGAGATCGAACGCCGGAAGCCTCGACCTCGCCCGGTCGAGAAAAAGCCGCACCGCCTCGTAGCTTCGCGGGTCTTCGCGCTCCGATTGGGGGACGGAGAGCGGGGAGACCGGCCACAGCGCTTCGCCGGACACGCCGAGCGGCTCCCGGCTGGTCGCGAGAACGCGAAGATCCGGGCAGGCTCCGAGTAGCCCGTCGGCAACATCGGCGCACGCATCAACGAGGTGTTCGCAGTTGTCCAAAACCAGGAGGGTCCGCTTGCCCCGAAGGTGGCGGCAAACCGTCTCGACGAGTGGACGGTCGGGGCGCTCGCGCGCTCCCACCACGCCCGCGACCGTCCGAAGCACGAGGCCCGGCTCCGACAGCGAAGAGAGCTCGACGAGCCAGCGTCCGTCCGGGTATGCTTCCGCGAGGTCCCGCGCAACCTCCAGCGCGTGCCGCGTCTTGCCGCAGCCGCCCGAACCGGT
>JBOHBL010000237.1:0-1158 GCA_050698295.1 Rubrobacteraceae bacterium
GCCCCGTCCCAACGCTCCACGAAGGTTCTGTCCGCGGTCTTCGCGTTGTTGTTCGGGGAGGAGTACGAGATCACGAGCGAGGGCGAAGGGCCGGTCAGGACGTTCGGGCCGAAGGACGAGGAAGCCCCCCGCTCCCCGGTCCAGTAGTAGTCGCCGACGAGGCCGTGGCCCGTGTCGTCCCCGTCGAAGGAGCCGAGCCAGGGAAGCGCTTCCTGGGTGTTTCCGCCAGCGAAGCTCGGGAGGACGAAGAACGCCGCGTCGTCCACCCTCACGACCGCCTCCGTGCTCTCCGAAGGGGTCACGACGATCCGGGCCGACGCCGCGGCGGAGGGCCATTCGTTCGGGGCGACGAACCCCCCGTAGCGTTCCCACACGCTCCCGGGATCGGCCCCCGAAAGTCCGCCGTTCAAGTCGTCGGGTGTGATAAAACCGACCGACGTTCCGCCCGAGTCAAAGCACTCGACGCGCGCCCGCGAGGTCGGCGCCCCGTTCTTCTTCTTGAGCGCGACAGCCGCGAACGCGGGTCTCGTCCTGTCTATCGGGAAGGCGTTGGTGGAGATCGTCCCGCCCGAGGCCGCTCCGGCCGCTTTCATCGCCTCGAAGCACGCGTCCCCCTTCGCCGCGTCCCCGTCCGTGACGACGGCGACGGAAAACCCGTCCACGCCCTGCTCGATTTGCCACGGCGCTCCCCCGTACTCCACCGACGGGTCGGTCACGAGGTTTTCGAGACGACCGCTTGGCGCGATGAGCGAAGTGAGCGGGACGAGGTCGTACAGGAAGGTCTCCTCGTCGCTTTTCGCGCTCTCCAACATTCCGTCGTAGACCCACGCCTGCCAGCGGTACGCGTGTCCGAGCGTGAGGTACTGGCTGAAGTCGTGGGAGATCCTCGATCCGCTCCCGAACGGCCCGTTCGTCTGGAACCCGTCGAGGACAACGGTGTTCGTGTTCAGGTCGGTTATCTTGAACTTGGCCCACGAAAGCGGCTCGTTGTCGGGGTCGCGCGCTATGAAGGAGAAGACCCCGGAGCCGTCGGCGACGCCGTCCGCCGGGAACATCTTCGTCGGAGCGTAGGGCGCCGAGTTCGTGCGGAAGAACTCGTCGTGACAGTAGCTTCCCACATCCCCGTCGTTCGCCTGAAAGCGCGCGTCCCACCGGAAC
>JBOHBL010000238.1:0-1811 GCA_050698295.1 Rubrobacteraceae bacterium
GCCCCCGGCGTGACCCACATGACGTTTCGCGTCGTCAAATAAAGGAGGAAAACGAAATGACGGACACAAAGACCGGATACGCACCGGTCAACGGGCTGGAGATGTACTACGAGGTTCACGGCGAAGGACAGCCGCTGGTTCTGCTTCACGGCGCTTTTTCGGCCATCGGCACCTCGTTCGCGAAAGTTCTGCCGGGACTCGCCGAGAGCCGGAAGGTCATCGCTTTCGAGTTGCAAGCCCACGGGCGCACCGCCGATATAGACCGCCCGCTCTCCATCGAGCATATGTCCGATGACGTCGCCGCCGCGCTCGAACACCTCGGGGTCGGGGAGGCCGACATCTTCGGCTACAGCATGGGCGCAAGCGTCGCCCTTCACACCGCCATCCGCCATCCGGAGGTGGTGCGAAAGCTCGTGGTCGCCTCGGCCACGTACACCCTCGACGGCATACACCCCGGACTCATGGACGGACTCGGCGAAATGAAACCCGAAATGATGTACGGGTCTCAGTGGCACGAGGAATACACCCGGATAGCCCCCGATCCGGAATATTTCGACACGCTGTTCGCCAAGAAGACGGAGATGGATCGGAACCTCAAGGACATCCCGGCCGAGGCCATAGAGGAGATCACAGCCCCCACCCTGCTCATCCTCGGGGACTCCGACCTCCCCCGCCCCGAACACGCCGTCGAGATGTTCCGCCTCCTCGGCGGCGGCGTCTTCGGCGACACCCCCGCCGGTCTCCCGGACTCGCAATTGGCGGTGCTTCCCGGCACGTCGCACGTATCGCTCGTGGAGCGCGCCGACTGGCTCGTTTCGATGATCACCGAATTCCTCGACGCGCCCGCACCGGGAAACGCATGAAACCGAAAGAAGGGAAAAAGTCATGAGAAAAGTAGTCGTATCGGAGTTCGTGTCGCTGGACGGCGTCATGGAAAAGCCGGACTGGTCGTTACAACTCACGGGCGAAGAACAGCAGAGCTACAAGCTCGATGAACTCTCCGCCAGCGACGCTCTCCTGCTGGGACGGGCGACCTACGAAGAGCTTGCGGAGAGTTGGCCTCACGAGAGTGAGCAATACGGTGGATACACCGACATGATGAACTCCTACCCCAAGCACGTCGTCTCGACCACCTTCGAAGAACCCCTCGAGTGGAACGCAAGACTGATCAAGGGGGACGAGTTAGCGGAGGAAGTCTCCAGGCTCAAGCAAGAGCCCGGCAAGGACATACTAGTCTACGGCAGCGGAGATCTCGTCGACACGTTGATGAAACACAACCTCGTGGACGAGTACCGGCTCATGGTCTTTCCCATCGTCGTTGGGAGCGGGAAGCGCCTCTTCGAGGACGGAGGCGATCTGAAGCGTCTGGAACTCGTGGACTCGAAGACTTTCGGCACGGGTGTCGTCGTCCTCACCTACGAGCCGAAGGACTCCCGATGACCATAAACCGAAGCGAATTCGTGACCGAGATCGAGAGCCTTCCGGGCGGCGAGAATGCCGTCGTCTTCGACGGGCATGAGCATGGGTCGAGCGTCTCGTTCTTCATCACGCGCAACAAACCGGGGACGGGGCCGGGACTTCACATCCACCCGTATGACGAGACGTTCATCATGCAGGAAGGGGAGGCGCGCTTCACCGTCGGCGAGGAGACCATCGAAGCCGCGGCCGGGGAGATCGTCGTCGTCCCGGCGGGAACTCCGCACGGTTTCGTGAACACGGGTACTGGCGCGCTTCGTTCGGTGAACATCCACGCATCTCCCCGGATGGAAACGGATTGGCTGGAATAAATACGGATCGGAAGGAGTCGAGAA
>JBOHBL010000239.1:0-1630 GCA_050698295.1 Rubrobacteraceae bacterium
CGGCCGCACTCCGCGACCGCTCGCTCGGGGCTGCCGAGGTGCGGGGCGACGAAGTTGCCGACGACGGCATCGAAGGAGTTGTCAGCGAAGGGAAGCTCCTCCGCGTCGGCTTGCCGGAATTCGATGCCGGGGTTGAGTTCGCTCGCCAGTGCGACCATCGCGGGGGCGATGTCCGCGCCGACGACCGAGGCGCCGCGGGCCGCCGCGCGTCCGGCGACGTAGCCGGGCCCCGTCGCGCTGTCGAGAACGCTCGTTCCCGCGCCGACTTCCGCGGCGTCGAGGAGCGGCTCGATGGCGCGGGCGGTGATCCCGCCGAAGAAGCGGTGGTAGGGATCCGCCTTCTTCTCCCAGCCGGCGGCCTCGAAGTCGCGGAAGGCTTCCGCGTCAATGGTCGTATGGCTCATCGCGCCCTCCCTTCCCGCAACGTGCGCTTTCAATTCTTCGAGGAAACGGTCGAGGTTCTGGATGTGGCAAGCGTGGCCGCCGGGCAGTTCGAGGAGTCTTCCGCGCGGCGCGGCCTGAGCCAGATCGTCCACGGTCGCGGCGAGGTCTTCAGTCGTCTCCGTCCCCTTCACGGCGAGGAGCGGAGCGTCGAAAGTCCGCAGCCGCTCCAGCGAATCGGCGTAGTCGTGGATCGTCCCGTTGGCCGAGAGAACCTGTCGGTTGCGAACCCACACCGGCCACGACGGCAGCGACTCGAAGTCGTCGCCGGGTTCGCCGAAGCCGGCCCGGACGAGGAAGTCCTTGAGATCGCCTATGGTGATCTCCCGCCCCGATTGCGACCGGTCGAACGCCTCCGCCTCGGCGAGCGTGTCCGCAGCATGCCCGGTTTCACGAAGAACCCAGACCGCCGGAGGCTCGATGAGGGTGAGGGTTCGAACCCTCTCCGGGTATTCGAGGGCGAACGCGAGCGAGACGTGTCCGCCGTAAGACCATCCGGCGAGATCGAAGCCGTCGAGGCCGAGTTCGTCGGCGGTGGCGCGAAGAGCTTCCCGCTCGGTCAGGGTTCCATAATCACCCGGATAGGGTTCATCGGCCTCGGCCAGTTCGACGCTTCGGAGTTGTACGCGAACGACCATTCTCTCCGACGAGAGCCGCTCGGCGTGCGGTATCCACGAGAGCCAGCCGCTCAATCCTCCGGGAACCAGCACGATCGGTTCCCCGTCGCCTTTCACCTCGTGGAGAAGGGCCTTCTCGTTCATCGCTTTCTCCTTCCCTGACTCACTTGCCTGAGAAATGGTCGGATCTCCTCGGCCATTTCTCCGGGACGGTCGAGGTATGGCGTATGGGCGCCGGGGATCTCGTGTAACTCCGTCCCCAACTGCTTCGCCACCCACCGGGAGGCTTCGTGGTAGTAGACACCGCGGTTTTCGATCCCGGCCGCCGCCCGCACGGGAACCTTCACTCCGGCGAGGGCTCCGGCATCCGGCACGTACGAGACGAACGCCTCCAGCTCGATGGAGAAAAACACTCCGGCGTTCCCCAGCATCCGCTCCCGCAGCTCCGGGTCGAGGTTCTCGAAGTTCTCGTCGCCGGCGTTCTGGCGGATGAACATCTCCATCGTCCCCCGAGGACCACCCTTCGCCATGCCCTCCTCGATCATCGCTTGCAACATGGCCCCGACCTCTCC
>JBOHBL010000240.1:0-4909 GCA_050698295.1 Rubrobacteraceae bacterium
CCGAACAAGCCGCCCAGGAACAGGCGGCCGCCGAAGAGGCCGCAGCGGAGCAAGCGGCAGCAGAACAGGCCGCTGCCGAGCAGGCAGCAGAACAGGCCGCTGCCGAGCAGGCGGCGGCGGAGCAAGCAGCGGCTGAACAGGCGGCGGCCGAGCAAGCCGCAGCCGAACAAGCGGCTGTCGAGGGTACGGTCGGCACGGACACGACGCAGCCGGGTGGGGCTCAGTACGATGACTCGACGGGTGGTGGAACGACCACGCAGCCGCCCGCCGGCGGTGGCGGCAGCGCGAACGGCGGTGGGGTCGTCGGCGCGGCGCAGGCGCAGCTTAGCGTGCCGTACGTGTACGGCGGCGCGGACCCGTCCGGGTTCGACTGTTCGGGGCTCGTGATGTACGTCATGGCTCAGTTCGGGGTCTCGTTGCCGCACAACGCCGCCGCGCAGTTCGGCTACGGCTCGCCGGGTTCCGGGGCTGCGGGCGACGTGGTCTTCTGGGGCAGCGGAGGCGGCATCACCCACAACGGCATCGCCACCGGGAACGGCACCGTTATCCACGCTCCGTACCCCGGCACCGTCGTCCGCGAAGAAGGCATCTGGGGCGGCGTCGCCGGATACAGGACGATGGTCTAGAAGCAGCGGACGACAGAAGTTCCAGGGAGAGGCCCCCGCCACGGGGGTCTCTCTTTCGCGCTGCGCTTCGAGGGGCGGTGATAAACTCAAAGCGTTCTCGACAGGGAAGGAGTGCTTCGAGCATGAGTTTCGCGTTAATGCAGGCCGGGGGGCTGGGCATCGGGTTATTCGGGTTTTTGTTCATCGTGCTGATCGTCGTCTACATACTCTTCAGCGCCATAAAGGTAGTCAAGGAGTACGAGCGAGGTGTGATCTTCCGCCTCGGGCGCGTCCGGGGCGGTCCTAAAGGACCGGGGCTCTTCTTCCTCTGGCCGCTCGTGGACAACATGGTCAAGATAGACTTGAGGACCATCACGATGGACGTGCCGCCCCAGGACGTCATCACCCGCGACAACGTCCCGGCAAGGGTCAACGCCGTCGTGTACTTCAGGGTCATCGACCCGAACAAGAGCGTCATCGAGGTCGAGAACCACGTGCTGGCGACCAGCCAGATCTCCCAGACCACGTTGCGGAGCGTCCTCGGGCAAAAAGACCTCGACGATTTGCTCACCAACCGCGAGACCATAAACGAGGAGCTTCAGACCATTATCGACGATCAGACCGACCCGTGGGGCGTGAAGGTCAGCGTCGTCGAGGTCAAGGACGTGGAGATACCGCAGCAGATGCAGCGAGCGATGGCGCGTCAGGCCGAGAGCGAGCGCGACAGGCGAGCCAGGATCATCGACGCCGAGGGCGAGTTTCAGGCGTCCCAGCGCCTCCGGCAGGCCGCCGACAGGCTCGAAAGCCCGACCGCTTTGCAGCTCAGGCTCTTCCAGACCTTGAGCGACATCGCCGTCAACCAGAACTCGACCATCGTGCTTCCCGTTCCCATAGACCTCTTCAAGCCCTTCATCCAGAACTTCGACGGCTCCGGCGACGGCTACGTCTCGAAGTCCCCCGACGAGATGCGCGAGGAAGAGGAAGAAGCGGGACGCGCCTACGAAGAGGCGGTCGGCGACGCGGAGCGCGAGGTGTCCAGCAAAGAAGTTCCCGGCGAGATGCCCGAGCGAAGAGACTCGTAGGTTTCGGCAATCCTCGACGGTGGGTTAACATTCCGAGGTTCGGGTACCATAATCCCGGAGTTGCAATGTTGACCTTCCGGGAGAAGCTCGAAAGCTCTCTTCGGTTGGTCCTTTTCAAGGACAAGTGGATGGACCGCGAAACCGAGGAGAAGGGGCGATTCGAGATGGGCGGCGGGACGGAACCACTCAAACTCCGCGTCCCTTCCAGCTCAGAGTACGTGCTGATCGCCCGCCTCGTGGTCGCTCACGTCGGGCAGGTCGCGGGCTTTGGGCCGGAGGAGATCTACGACCTCAAACTCGCCGTCACCGAGGCTGCCACGAACGTCATCCGCCACGCCGCCGTGGACTCGTTCGATATCGAGTACCGCGCTCTCCCCGGCGCCGTCGAGGTGACCGTCACCGACGCGGGCGGCGGCTTCGACGTAAAAGAACGCAACCCGTCCCCCGAAGACGGCCAGGGCGGGTTCGGACTCTCGGTCATACGCAACCTCGTGGACGAGATGATCATAGACTCCTCCGCCGGAGGAGGCACCAGGCTCAGGATGCTCAGACGCGCCGGAGCTTCCGCCGAAGCCTCAAACGGCTGAGGAATCCCGAAGTTTCTCGTTTTATGAGCGCGCGACCCGTTGAATACGATGCGCCGGATCGAGTACAGTACCCCCAAACTCCAGATGCGCGAACAAACCGTCCGGGAGGCGAAAGGGGGAGCGATGCTACAGCGGGTGAATCCGGGAAACAAATCGCTGGCCGATTACCGCAGCATCATCCGCCGCGATCTCTACGACGAGATCCACGACCTCTCGGAGCGTCTGAAGGGCGCGAGAGTATTGCACGTCAACGCCACGAGCTTCGGGGGCGGGGTGGCGGAGATCCTCTACACCCTGGTCCCCCTGATGCGCGACGCGAGCCTGGAGTGCGAATGGGCCGTGATGTTCGGGGCCGAGCCGTTCTTCAACGTTACCAAGAGCTTCCACAACGCCCTTCAGGGCGCGGATTACGAACTGACCATCGAGGATCAGGCGATCTACGAGGAGTACAACCGCCGCACCGCCCAGGCTCTTCTGGAGACGGGCGAGGAGTGGGATGTCATGTTCGTCCACGACCCCCAGCCCGCGCTTTTGAAGGAATTCAGCGACGGGCTCTCGGGTTCGACGAAGTGGATCTGGCGCTGCCACATCGACACCTCGACCCCGAACCGCCAGGTGTTCGAGTACCTCGAACCCTACGTCAAAGACTACGACGCCCAGATCTACACGATGCGCGAGTACACTCCGCCCGACACCGACCTCCCGAACCTCACCCTCATACCGCCCGCCATAGACCCTCTCTCTCCGAAGAACATGGCCCTCAGCCGCGACGACGCGAGCTACATCGTCAACCAGTTCGGCGTGGACACCGAGCGCCCTTTCCTGCTCCAGGTCTCGCGCTTCGACCCGTGGAAGGACCCTTTGGGCGTCATAGACGTCTACCGGGCCGCCAAAGAAGACGTGCCGGAACTGCAGCTCGTCCTCATCGGCTCGATGGCCCACGACGACCCGGAGGGCTGGGATTACTGGTACAAGACCGTGAACTACGCCTCAGGCGACCAGGACATCTTCCTCTTCTCGAACCTCACGAACGTCGGATCGATAGAGGTGAACGCCTTTCAGTCGCTGGCCGACATCGTGATCCAGAAATCCATCCGGGAAGGCTTCGGGCTCGTGGTCACGGAGGCTCTCTGGAAGGCGCGTCCGATGGTCGCGAGCCGGGTGGGGGGCATCCCGATGCAGATGGCCTCCGGCGGCGGCATCCTGGTGGACGACGTGAAAGAAGCCGCCGCCGCATGCTCCAGAATCCTTCAGGACCCGGAGTTCGCCCGCGAGTTGGGACGCGTCGGCAAGGAACACGTCCGGGCCAACTACCTCACCCCGCGCCTCCTGCGCGACGACCTCGCCCTCTTCGCCAAACTGCTCGGAGCATAGGCAAGCGTGTCGGAATGTTCTCTCGTCATCGTCTCGAACCGCGGAGCGGTCACTTTCTCGCGCTCGCAGTCCGGGGAAAGGACGTATTCGCGGGGAGCCGGAGGATTGGTTACCGCCCTCAACGCCGTAGCGAGGCGGAGCGATAACGCGGTCTGGATCTCCTCGGCGACGAGCGATGAAGACGCCGCCGTCGCTAAAGAGTCCGCCCCCTACGAGGTCGAAGACCTTCGCATCGCCCTCGTCGAACACGACCCGCAAGCCTACGACCTCATGTACAACCACGTCGCCAACCCCCTCCTCTGGTTCGTCCAGCACGGTTTGTATGACTTGCCGTATTCGCCAAAACTCGGAGACGAGACGCGCGAGGCGTGGGAGCGCGGCTACCTCCCGGTAAACCGGAACTTCGCCGAAGCCGTAGCGCGAATGGTCGAGGGTGAAAACTCTCCCACCATCCTCCTCCACGATTACCAGCTCTACATGAGTCCGAAGTTCGTGAGGGAGAGGGTGGGAGAAGACGCCTTCGTTTCGCTCTTCGTCCACATCCCCTGGCCCGAGCCGGATCTCTGGAAGGTCCTGCCGAAGTACATCAGGGAGGGCGCGCTCGACAGCCTGCTCCAGGCGAACGTCGTCGCCTTCCACACCCGGCGCTACGTCCGCGCCTTCCTCTCGACGGTGGAGGCGATTCTCGGCGTCGAGGTGGATGAAGAAAAAGGCGTGGTGAAAACCGAAGAACGGGAGACCTGGGTTCGGGCTTACCCGATCTCCATAGACCCTTCCGAGTTCGAGGAGCTTTCCGAAAGCGAGGCCGTTCTCGAACAGGAGGAGTTCGTAAAAAGTCTCCCCGGAAAGCTGCTTTTGCGTGTGGACCGGATGGACCTCTCTAAGAACATCGTCCGCGGCTTCAGAGCTTATGGACGCATGTTCGAGCGACACCCCGAAATGAGCGGCGAAGTCACCTTCCTCGCCCAACTCCAGCCTTCGCGAGGCGACATCTCCGAGTACGCGGCGTATGCCGAAGAGATAGAAAAGGTAGTCGAGGAAGTAAACGACGAATGCGGAACCGCGTCGTGGACCCCGATAGAACTCTCGATGGAGGACAACTTCCCGCGCTCCGTCGCCGCGTACAAAAACTACGACGCGCTACTGGTGAACGCTGTCCGCGACGGCATGAACCTCGTCGCCAAAGAAGCCGCCGTCGTCAACGAAGAAGACGGCGTGCTAATTCTCTCCGAGGGGGCCGGAGCGCATGAGGAACTAAAAG
>JBOHBL010000241.1:0-1430 GCA_050698295.1 Rubrobacteraceae bacterium
AAGCGACCCAAATTCCCGTACCATGAGCATACGGCATCAAAGATGATTCGACTTTGGGGAAAGGAGCCGTTGTGGACGTAAAAGCCGCGGTCGCGTTCGAGGCCGAGAAACCACTGAGCATGGAAACGGTGCAGTTGGAGGGGCCGAGAGAAGGCGAAGTCCTGGTGGAAGTGAAAGCCACCGGCATCTGTCACACGGATGAGTTCACCCTCTCAGGGGCCGACCCGGAAGGGCTTTTCCCCTCCATCATGGGCCACGAAGGAGCGGGCATAGTCGCCGAGGTCGGGCCGGGCGTGGCGAGCGTCGAGCCGGGGGATCACGTCATACCGCTGTATACTCCCGAATGCCGACAGTGCAAGTCGTGCCTGAGTCAAAAAACGAACCTGTGTACCGCGATACGCTCAACACAGGGACAGGGACTCATGCCCGACGGATCGAGCCGCTTCTCACTCAACGGCGACACCCTTTACCATTACATGGGGACTTCGACCTTCGCCAACTACACGGTGCTGCCGGAGATAGCCGTGGCGAAGGTGCGCGAGGACGCTCCCTTCGAGAAGATCTGCTACATCGGTTGCGGCGTCACGACGGGGGTCGGGGCCGTGGTAAATACCGCTGGCGTCGAGCCTGGCTCCAACGTCGTCGTCTTCGGGCTTGGGGGGATCGGGCTAAACGTTTTGCAGGGCGCCCGGATGGTCGGGGCGGACAGGATCGTCGGCGTTGACCTCAACCCGGCAAGGAAGGAACTCGGCGAGAGGTTCGGCATGACCCACTTCGTGAATCCCAACGAAGTGGAAGAAGACCTGGTGCCGTATCTCGTCGATTTGACAGACGGCGGCGCGGACTACTCCTTCGAGTGCATCGGCAACGTGAACGTCATGAGGCAAGCCCTCGAATGCTGCCACCGCGGTTGGGGAGTTTCGGTCATCATCGGGGTGGCGGGAGCGGGACAGGAGATATCCACCCGTCCGTTCCAGCTCGTCACCGGGAGGGTCTGGAAAGGGACCGCGTTCGGAGGCGCGAGAGGACGCACCGACGTGCCGAAGATCGTGGACTGGTACATGGACGGCAAAATAGAGATAGACCCCCTCATCACCCACACGATGCCCCTCGAAGAGATAAACTCGGCCTTCGATCTGATGCACAAAGGCGAGTCCATCCGCAGCGTGGTGCTTTACTAGATGGGGATCGAAACCACCAGCAAAAAGAAGTGCTTTGGAGGCGCGGTGAGCTTCCACAGCCACCAGTCGGAAGCCACCGGCACACAGATGAACTTCTCGGTCTACGTGCCGTCGCAAGCTGAAAACAGTTCCGTTCCGGTCCTTTATTACCTCGCAGGGCTGACGTGCACCGAGGAGACCTTCCAGATAAAGGGCGGAGCGCAACGCTACGCCGCCGAACACGGCCTCATCCTCGTCGCTCCCGACACG
>JBOHBL010000242.1:0-1187 GCA_050698295.1 Rubrobacteraceae bacterium
GCCCGTGAGTGTCCGTCCCATCCGACCCGAAGACGAGCCGCTGATGGCCGAGTTCCACGAGTCGCTCTCCGAGCAGAGCGTCTACATGCGCTACTTCCACATGATGAACCTGGACCAGAGAACGGCCCACGAACGCCTCACCCGCATCTGCTTCATAGACTACGACCGCGAGATGGCCCTCGTCGCCGAGAGGAGGAATCCCGAGACGGGCGAACCGGAGATAATGGGCGTCGGGAGGCTCAGCCGGCACGGATACGCGCCGGGCGAGGCGGAGTTCTCGGTGCTCATCGCCGACCCCTTCCAGCGCCGGGGACTCGGGACGCTCCTCCTGAGACAACTCCTGGAGGTCGGAAAGTCCGAGGGTCTGCGTCGCATCAACGCCGACATCCTCTTCGACAACCGTCCCATGCAGCGCATAAGCAAAAACCTCGGCTTCACCCTCCGCCGCGACATGGAGGAGATGGTCATGAAAGCCGACCTCGACCTTCTCCAGCCGGCATAGGAAAGGCCGGACCCGGGTTGGGGATCCGGCCTGAAAAACGGGCGGAAACGTTCCCCGCCGCGGATTATCCGCCAGGCGCTATATCAGGAAAAAGATGCCGCCGCCTGCCTGGATGCTGATGTTGGTCGCGCTCTGCGAGATATCGATGTTCTGGGCGACCGCTGAACTGGTCCCCGCGCTATCGTTGAAGTTGACCGCGACGGCCGTCTGGGTGACGGTCTGGGGGCTGGACTGGAACTGGAACTGCACGTCGCCGCCTACAGCCGTCGCCGCCATAGCGGGCGCCGCCGCAACCATCATCATCGCGAGCATAGCCGCCACAACCATCAATTTCTTCACTTCGTTCTTCTCCTTTACTTCCTCATTTCCTTGACATCCTTCTCTTCCCCGCTCTTGAGAGTAAGCTCTATGTCACCTCTTTTCTTTGTGTACACTCACGCCACATGAATTTTCACCGATGGCGCCACAACGCGCATCACTCAAACTACGTATTTTTCGAGCCAAATTCGGGGCGAAAGGGTCCCGGCCCACGAAAAAGGCCCGGTTGCCGAAGAAAACCGGGCCTTTCCTGTGGCGATCCGGGCTAGAAGAAAAAGATACTTCCGCCTGCCTGGATGCTGATGTTGACCGCGCTCTGCGAGATATCGATGTTCTGGGCGACCGCTGAACTGGTCCCCGCGCTATC
>JBOHBL010000243.1:0-4810 GCA_050698295.1 Rubrobacteraceae bacterium
CTGGTTCCGGGGTTTGAAAATGAGGTCGCCGACCACGCCGAACACCTCCTCCTCACCAAGCAACGCCCCCACCCGGCCCTCGAGTACATAGCTATACTCGTCTTCGAGCGTATGGCGGTGCAGGGGCGCGGCCAGGGCGCGAGGGGGCATCAGGTGTTCGACCAGCGCGAAGCCGCCGCCGGAGTCCCCGCCGCCGACCATGAACCGGTCGCGGACGGTGTCGGGAGCGCCCAGGATCTCACCGTCTCGAGAGCCAAGCACACGCGCTCGGGGCGAGTTTTCTTCTCGCGGCGAGATGGGGTTCTCCGTGCTCATTCGAGTGCCTCCTCGAGCACCAGACGCTCAACTTCTACATGTTCCTCATCTTCATGTACCTCTGGATCTCCGGCCACTGCACGGCCACTGCGGCTCCGGTCCCCAGAACCAGCAAGAACAGTAATTTCTTCATGGTTTCACCTCCTTTTTTGTAGCTTTTGGCAATTAGCCGTTAGCAATTAGCTTCTTGCTCGCCGTCTTTTTCGTGAATCTCTTCCACCACCGATTCGACCATTTTCACAGCCTCGTCCACCGCCGCTCGCACCGGCTTGCTCAACTCCATGAGCATGTCGTCGTAGTTCTCCCCGCTCAACACCACCTGCGGCTCGCAGCCCACTACGAGGGTGCGAACCGGCTTCGCGCCGAGGGCGCGGCTCAGTTTGATGACCTTCACCGGGTCCATCCCGTGGGTGTCCAGCGACACCTCCCCGTCGTCCTCGATCTCCGGCTCGATGAGGTAGACGGTGCCCGGCTCCTCGCCTCGCGGGACGGCGTCAACGAAGACGACGGCCTCGTAATCGTCCTGGAGCGCGTAGGCGAGGTCCATCCCGCGGATGCCGAAGTCCTTCACCTCGACGCCCTCCGGGAGGTCTCGCTCCGCCAACCTCTTCACCACCTCGACCCCGAAACCGTCGTCGCCCAGAAAGATGTTGCCGACGCCGGCGACGAGGACCCGCTTACTCATCGGGGACCTCGAAGTCCAGCGGCTCGATCTCCTCAGGCGAGAAGAAGAACCGATGCCCGAGGATGCGGTCGAGGCCGAGGTCCCTGCCGGGGTCGTCTTCGAGCGTGACGGCGATATAGATTTTGTCCTCGTAGTCCTGCTCCATGCCCTCGACGAACGCGACCTTCCCTTTGAGCGCGATGTCCATGATGTCCCCTCCGGGGCGAGGCCAGAGCAGGACGCGGCTCCCTTTCGTAATTTCGACGCCTTTCACGACCAGGCTCTCGAGCGCGGGTCTTTCCTCGTGTTCGCGAAAAAAGTCCTCCACGCTATTCCCTCACCATCTTGAACTCGCGGATGGCCCCGTGGAGGTTCATGAGCTCCTCCGGCGAAAGGGACTCGCACCGCTCCAGGATCTCGCGCGCCTTCGGATCTGAGGCGCGCATCTCCTCTTTCTCCTCGTCCGTGAGGGTCAGGATATTGAGGATGAGTAGCTGGTCGATCTCGCCGCCATCGAAGAGGTCGCCGGGGCTCTCGGGGGCGATCTGAGGGTAGTCGGCAAGGATGATCGGGGACGATAGCATCAGGCTCCGCTCCCCTTCCTCCCCAACCAGCACCGGCCACGTCTTCAAATTCTCGCACCCTTCCGCGGCCTCCCGGAACTCCTCCGGCGGGTCCGTCATCGAAACGAACTCCCCGCCCTCCACCTCCAACGCCGTGTGCGTCGAGACGAAGGTCCGCCTGAGCGTGCTCTCCCGGTCCTCCCCTTCCCACGGGGTGGTGTTCGAGATCCTCACCGTGACTTTGAAGAGTTCCTCCCGCAAACGCTCGGCCTCCACCTCCACCGTCCCGCGCAAAGCGCGCCACCCACGAACCAGAACCCCCACGACCTCTCCGGTAGAATCCGCCAGCGGCTCCTCGCTGCTCCCGCCGGGAATGTCTATCCCCACCCGCATGGGCGTCTCCAGCTCGGAGAGCTCGAACCGCCCGACCGCCATCTCCCGCTCGGCAGCCTCGTCCCAGGGTAAATAAAGCTCCCCCCCGACCCGCAACTCCTCCACAAACTCCCGATCTCCGCTATCCCCGACTCCCGACTCCCCCACTCCTCCACTCCTCCACTCCTCCGGGAGCGCAGCGACCTTCCGTTCGGTGACGTGCAAAAAACGCGCCTTCACCTCGATGGCGGAATCTCCGTCCCCCGAAACCAAGCACTGGGTTTGCATGAGCCAGGGATCGTCCCCGCCCCGAGCCTCGCTGTACGCGCGGGGATACACGCCTCCGAAGGTCCAGCGTTGCTGGTTCTTCCTCGCCGATTTGCGGTAGGGCCAGAGGATGTATCCCTCGTAGAGTACAGCCTCGGCGATCTTCTTCGCCGCGTCCATTTACCGCTCCACCTCCTGCTCGCTGGCGCGCAGCAACGCCTCCACGGCGGCTTCCCACGTCGGATGTCCCATGCGAACCTTGTAGTCGTAGAGCGAGTCGAAGGCGTCTTTGCGGAGCTTCAGCCACGCGCTGTTCGGGAAATAGCGGTCCATCATCTCCTTCCAGAGCCGAACCGGCATCCGAAATGCGGCCTCTTTCTCCCAGGAGATGCGGGCGGCCTGCAAGCCCCCGCCCTCCCCCGCGTAGAAGACCGTGCCGGTGAACAAAAACTCCAGCGGAACCTCGCCCTCTTCGAGAGCATAAAAGTATTTCGCCGCGACGACTTCGAGGTCGTAGGTGCACGTGACGGGCATGTCCACGACCACGCTTCCCGTGAACGGCGGAACCTGCAAATTCGTGTGGGTCCACAAAAGGCTCCGCAAAGTCTGCCCCCACCGGTGAGCTTCGCCAAAGACTTCGAGGAGCCGCGCCTGTTCGGCGGCTTCGTAGTGGCGCTGCGTCGCCGCGATCCGCACCTGCGTGTTCAGGGAAATCGAGCGGATGGGTTCCTCCCCAACGCTCTCGACGCGCAGCTTGAAGAGGAGGCTGGGAACGGCGGCGTATTCGAGGACTTCGGCGTCCTCTATCCTGAAATCCAGATCAGGCACTTGGTCGCTCCCTCCGGTCGCTCCGGTGAGTAGTGAATAGTGGAGAAGGCGAGTTTCGAGCCTCCCCGCCACCGAAGCGTATCCTCGGGTTCATCGGGAGTCCCGCGGGCGGGGAGGCGAAAGTACCCACGGAGAGCGGGTCGAGAACGAAACTACTCACTATTCACCACTCACTACTCACCGTCTTTACGCCGGCGTCAGGGTCGGGCTGCTCGGGTCTATGGGGTTTCTGGCCTCGGGGTTGATGCCCGTGGAGCGCCGCGCCGTGGACTTGGCGCCTCCACGCCCCGCCCCACGCCCTCCGGTCTTGTAGAAACCGGGATCCTGCTCGATTCCGCCCGGCTCGTTGCCCTGGCGCACCCCTTCCACGTGCGACGGCGCGTCCGGCGATGTATCCGGTTTGCCCACCCTCAAGTTCGCCATACGCTCGACTCCTTTCGTCATCCTTCTCTCGCAACGGTTTTGGAGTTTTCACGCAACTCCTCGAAGAAATTTTCTATCTCTTCCCACACTTCCCTTCCGCCGGTGAAGCCTCGCCACCGCGTCCGTATGAGGCCCACCAGTCCATAGCATTGATCCATCGGTACCAGATAATGCTCCCTCGCTCCCCGCGCCCGGTTCACCAAAAGCGCCTCCACGTCCCACTCCATATCTTTGAGCACCGGGTTGTTCTTTTCCAACTCCTCCCAGGTTTCCAGCTTCAAAAGAGATTCCGTCGGACCCATCGGACTCGGATAAAACGCGACGACCCTTTCGGCGGGGGCGCTGTGAAAGAAGAAAGCCATGTCCACCGGTATGCGAAGGCTCTCCCACTCGGCGTCCGACATCTCGAAGTCTTCGAGGAAGAGACGGCGGTCGGGGATGAGCCGGTATCGGCCCTCGCTCGCCGCCTCCTCGAAAAAGAGAATCGAACACGCCTGGCAGACGCACATGATCTCCCGCGTCGAGACGTTCAACAAATGCCGGTGTCCGGGAGGTATCGCCTCGCTGCAAAGCTCGCAGAATTCTTCGGCGGCTTTTTCTGGAACGGCCTCCGCAGGCTTCGATGACTCCTCCTCGGCGAAACGCCGGAGCGAGGAGAAAGCGGAGGACACGTTTCCGGAATTCGGTCGCTCAGACATCTTTCGACCTCACGAACGAGGGCGTGTGGCACACGGCGTATGGTCGAATATAGTCGTCCGACAACGCTCGGCCGGAGCTTTTCAGTTTCAAGGAACTTTTCGGCGGGTTGTCTTCGATCTTCGTCAGTCGAGCAAACTTGTATTTCGTGGAGGAGCTTTCTTCGTCAATGTCCACGTCTTCGAGAAAAGCGTAGTAAAACAAGCCGCCTCCGACATCCGCCGCGCTGAAAACCACGGGCATCCGTTCTCCGTTTTTTCGCGCCTCACGAAACAAACGCTCTCCTTCTCTCCACACGTTCTTCTCTTTGGCCTCGCCCGCTTTTTCGGTTTCGAAGATCCCGTCGAGTCTCCGCCTATGAAGTATCGTATAGACGCAGTATTCGGAGATGTTCGACCGTTTGCTCATTTTTCACCCGACCGCGCTCGGCAAGGCGATCTTCACGATACTCCGCCGACTGTGGCCCTCCCTCTCCTCGACGACTTCTTCGTCCACGAGAAGCGGGACCGGGTCGAGATGCAAATTCGGATCATCGAGACAGGATCCGGCCCGCCGCACTTCATAGCGACGTTCGCACCCCGGACATGCGAGTTCCGGCCCTTTCAAAGTTCCCGCCTCCATCGAACCTCCGCATCCGGGGCAATGGTCGCGGTACGCGAAGAAATCGTCGCCGAGCTTCGCG
>JBOHBL010000244.1:0-1654 GCA_050698295.1 Rubrobacteraceae bacterium
CCCCCCGGAGGACTGGCTTCAGTCCCTTAGAAGCCTGGCGAAGGGCGAGACGATGCCCCGCGGCGTGGCGCGGCGCATACTTTCCGAGATGGCGGCGCAATCGGCTCCGCCGGACCTCGACCTCACCGAGCGCGAGCGGGAGGTGGTCCGCCTGGTCGCCGCCGCGATGACGAACAAACAGGTGGCCTCGGCCCTGTACATCTCGGAGCAGACGGTCAAGAACCACATCAAAAGCATCTTGAAGAAGCTGCACCTGAAAAACCGCGTGGAACTCGCCCTGCGCGCCCAGAGGCTGGCGGCGAAACACGACCCCCCTCGAAATAGCCCCAAAGAGTCATAGACTTCGCCCCGCGAAGACCTTACATTGAATGTCCAGTCCAAAACCAACGGCAAGGAGATGGTCGTATGCGAAGCTGGCGGGTCGCCCGGCTCCGGGTCGCGCTCTTGAGTGTCTTCCTGACGCTCGTGGCGGCGGGGGCGGCGAGCGCGCACACGGTCGTCTCCCTGGAAGAGGTTTCGGCGGGCGGCTACGAGGTCCTCACCGTGCGGACGCCGGGGGAGAAGGACATACCCGTCGTAAGCGTCCGGGTCGAGATCCCGGACGGGTTCATCGTCTCCCGCGTGCGGCCCGTGCCGGGATGGGAGTACGAGATGGAGGAAGAAGGCGGCATCGTCCGGGCGATAACGTGGTCGGGGGGTGAGATCGGCCCGACCGAGTTCCAGCAGTTCGATATGCAGGGGCAGGCCCCCGAAGAGCCCGGCGAATATTCCTGGAGCGCGACCGACACCTACGAGGACGGAAGCGAAGTAGCCTGGGACGGGCCTCCCGACTCCGACGAACCCGCCTCCATAGTCTCGGTTGTCCCCGGAGAGGAGGATGAACACGGCTCCGAAGAAGGCGCTTCCTCCGATGAGCCATCTTCCGAAGAATCGGCCGCCGGGCCGGCGGCGGAGACGTTGTCGGCGACGGGCGGGGTCGGCTCCGCCACCTTCGTCATCCTCGGAGCCTGCGTCCTGGCCGCGGGCGTGGCGGCGACGCGCCTCCGCAAAGGCTAGGCGATGGGCGCGGGCAAGAGCGGGCTGGCGGCGTTCACCTCGCTGTCGCTGCTGTGGGTCCTCCTTCTGTGCGCGCCAGCTTTCGCCCACGCCTCTCTCGTGGAGGCCGAGCCCGCCGACGGAGCGAGCCTCGAGCGCGCCCCCGAAGAGGTGCGCCTGGCGTTCAACGAGCCGGTGGAGGCCGCGTTCAGCCCCGTGGAGGTATACGGCTCCGGAGGCGGGCGCGTGGACCTCGACGACGCGCGAGTGGACCCCGACGACGCCAGAGTGGTGGTCGTGGGCCTCGAAGACCTCTCCGAAGGCGCGTACACGGTGGAGTGGCGCGTCACCTCGGTGGACGGGCACGTCGTGGACGGAAAGTATAAATTCTCCGTCAGCGCCGACGACTCCGGAGGCTCAACAAACACCGTCCCGGACGAGGAAGAGGCTCGGGAAGAGCCGGAGCCCCGGGAAGAGTCGTCGGAGGGGCAAGAGGCGGACAGGGTCGGGCTTTACAGCGTCAAGGGTGTCGGGGTTGTTGGCTTCGCTGCTCTGGCCCTGCTCGTGGTGTCGGCGCTGCGTCGGCGCGGATAGCGGAGTCTCCGGAGGAGTGTGGACC
>JBOHBL010000245.1:0-2776 GCA_050698295.1 Rubrobacteraceae bacterium
CGAGAGGTCGGCGGCCATGCAAGAGCGGGTGAGGTCTCACTATCAGTGGGACGCGGTCGCGAAAAGCTACATGAGGCTGGCGGAGAGACTCCCGGCGGATTACTCGCCGGAAGATTAAGCATCTCCAAGCTGAGTTTGACGCGTATGGATCACCCCTGGGGCGCGATGCTCAAGCTCTCCCGCATGCGGGCAGGATGCCCGCGCCCCCAGGAGAAAGCCATCTTCTCTCGTATTCGAGTTGGAGATACTTAAAGCACGTCCACTTTCTCCGGCAGGGAACCGTTCGAGTAGCCGAGCCTGCGGCGCACGGCGTTACGGAGGTCCACGACTTTGGGCGCGGCGTCCACGACCAGGCGGAGGTCCAAAATCGCGTGATCCGTCGCGATGATCACGCAGTCCGAGCGCCGGAGTTCGGCCTCCGTGAGTTCGACTGAGGAGAGCCGCCATTCCGGGAGCGCGGGGATGTGCGGGTCGTGGTATGCGACGTCGGCGGAGGCTCCGCTCAGGAGTTCGAGGAGCTTGAGGGAGGGGCTTTCGCGCAGGTCGCCCACGTCCGGTTTGTAGCTCATGCCCAGGATCAGGACCCTGCTCCCCTTTACGGCCTTGCATTCGTCGTTGAGGGCGCGGAACACGCGGTCGGCGGCATAGTAGGGCATGTTCACGTTGATCCTTCCCGCCAGTTCGATGAACTCGGTGGTGGTGTCGAAGGCGCGGGCGCGCCACGAGAGGTAGAAAGGGTCAACGGGGATGCAGTGTCCTCCAAGCCCCGGCCCCGGAGAGAACGGCATGAACCCGAACGGTTTGGTGCCGGCCGCGCCGATCACCTCCCAAACGTCTATCCCCATCCGGTCGCACAGGATCGCCAGCTCGTTCACCAGCGCGATGTTAACCCCCCTGAAGATGTTCTCCAGCAGCTTGCACATCTCCGCGCTCTCCGGGCTCGAGACCGGATGCACCTCGCGACAGACGAGAGCGTACAGCTCCTCGGCTCGCCGGACGCACTCCGGGGTCACGCCGCCGACCACCTTCGGCATGTCCGCGATGGAGTATTCGCGGTTGCCGGGGTCGATCCTCTCGGGACTGAAGGCAAGATAAAAGTCCTCGCCGACCCGCCGCCCTCCGCTTTCGAGAATGGGCAGAAGGATCTCGCGGGTCGTGCCGGGATACGTTGTGCTCTCCAGCACGACCAGGGTTCCGGGCCGGAGGAACTTCGCGGCGGCTTCGGTTCCGACCACGACCGAGGAAAGGTCCGGGGCGCGGTGTTCATCGAGAGGAGTCGGGAGGCAGATGACGACCGCATCGGCGTCGCCCAGCGCATAGAACTCCGTCGTGGCCGTGAGTTTCCCGGAGTTGACAGAAGATTCCAGGCGAACGGAAGAGACATCCTCCACGTGGGACGCGCCGGCGTTGATCGCCGCCACCTTCTTGGCGTCCGCGTCAACCCCGACCACGTCCAGCCCGGCTTCGCGGAAGGCGACGGCCAGCGGGAGCCCCACGTACCCCAGACCCAGGATCCCAACCCGTTCCACATCGCCTCCTACATCATGGTTCTCAGCACGCCGAACGCCTCGGCGTACTCGACCCCGACCTCGGCCCCCCGAATTCGCGCCAGGGCTTCTACCGCCTCCAAACTACGGATGTGCGGGCTCGGCCTGAGCTGAGTGGCGTGTCGCCTTATCGCTTCGAGCTTCACGTCGAGGTGGCCGGAGATGTCGCAGTAGGCGACGGGTCGGGGGAGCGGCTCGGACGCCCAGTTGATCTTGACCATCTCGTAGGTCATGACGTGCGGCACGAGCCACTTTCCGAAGACCTCGGCGATGGGCCGGGCGGCGGCGAAGGCCGCCTCGAAGGTCGCCGTGTGGTCCTGGTCGTAGTCCTCCCGGTACGGAAGGAGCAGGAGTTCCGGGCGATGCTCGTTGATCTTCGACTCGAAGAGGTCCACCAGCTCGCGCTTTGGCAGGGTGTCGAGCTTCTCGATGAGGTCCACGTCTCCGTAGGCGATCTCGTAGCCGCAACCGAGCAACTCCGCGACGGCCTCGATCTCCACGACGCGCTCTTTGTACGAGGTCCGGCGGTCGAGGCCGTAGTGATGGAACCCGTCCACCGCCATGTACATGATGTGGACCTCGCAGTCCCGCCCGGCTAGCTTCGCAAGGAGTCCGGCGCACCCCATCGCCTCGTCGTCGGCGTGGGGAGCTATGACGAGGACTCGTTTCAGGCTTTCGGAGAGGAGCATGAGCCTACGCCACTTCGTCCACGCGGCTCTCGCGCTCCTGACGATAGTCCTCGCGGCGGCGGTAGAAGTCCGCCGTCTCCATTATGAGTTCGTCCAGGGTGACGCGAGGTCTCCAGCCCGCGTTCAGCGCGGCTTCGAGGACCGGGACCTTCTCGAAGGACTCGGCCTCCATGTACTCCGGGCCGTAGACCTCCTTGCCGTCGGTGTGGACGATATCGGACGGGCTGTTCAGTAAGGTCTTCACCCTTTCGGCGAGTTCCCGGACGGTCGCGCGGTTCTCCGGGTTGCCGATGTTGAAGATGCGCTCTCCGCTCGCGAGCGCGGCGTCCCAGTGGTTCGTCAGGAAGCGGCTGAGGTCCGTCGCCGAGGTGAACGCCCGGACCTGCTCCCCGGTCTCGAAGACCGTGATCGGGCGTCCCGAGAGGGCCTGCTGGACGAAGGTCGGCATCACGAACCCACCGGCCCGCGACTGGCGCGGCCCCGCGACGTTGAATGGTCGTATCACGAATGCCCGCAACCCGCGACCGAGGCTGTTGACCG
>JBOHBL010000246.1:0-6775 GCA_050698295.1 Rubrobacteraceae bacterium
CTACTCCCCACTCCCCACTCCCCACTCCCTGCCTTTCAAATACCACGCCACCGACCACGGTGGAAGCTCCCTCTCGTCTTCGGTCGCGTCGTTGTCGGTGGCGTGAAGCAGTTCTCCGGTGACGTTCTCGAAGCCGCCGAGGGATTCGCCCGATAGGTTGGCGAGGAGGGTGAGAAGGGATCCGTCGCCGAGCGTCCACTGGACGCGAAGACCCCGCTCGCCGACGAGCCGGTGCGCGGATTCTCCGCCGGGGATGTCCTTCAGCCGGGGGATGATCTCTTTCCGGCGCAATGCGAGGAGTTTTTTGTATAGCGAGAACCACTCCTCGTGTTCCGGCTCGTCTCGCTCCTCCCACCGGAGCTTCGACGAAAGGAACGTCTCTTCGGAGCCGGGGTCGGGGATTCGCTCGCGGACTTCCGGGTCCGAGAACTCGGGGAAGGATGAGAACTCCTCCCGACGGCCCTTCGTCACCAGCTCCGAGAGTTCCCCTTCGAAATCGCAGAAAAAGAGGAAGGGGGACGAAACTCCCCACTCCTCGCCCATGAAGAGCATCGGTATTTGCGGCGAGAGGAGGTAAATTTCCGTCGCCGCCCGGACGGCTTCGGGGTTTGCGAGCTTCGTTATGCGCTCTCCGAGGGCGCGGTTTCCGACCTGATCATGGTTCTGCAAAAACGCCACGAACTTCGTCGGCGGAAGGTCCTTGCTCGGCTCCCCGCGCCGATTTCCCCGGTGGCGCGACATCTCCCCCTGAAAAGCGAACCCGTCGGAGAGACACTTCGCGAGCCAGCCGACCGGAGCGTCGGCGTAGTCCGAATAGTACGAGACGTCCTCCCCGGTGAGCGCGACGTGGAGCGCGTGATGCACGTCGTCGTTCCACTGCGCGGAGTACTCACTCCGAAGCCGCGAAGCCTCGTTCTCCTCGTTTTCGAGGACGAGGTGGACGTGGCGCTCGCGCCCCGGCCCGGCATGTACGCGTTCGGCGAGTTCCGTCAAAAAGTGCTTTTCGGAGTCGTCGAGGATGGCGTGAACCGCGTCGAGGCGGAGGCCGTCGAAATGGTATTCCTCCAGCCAGTAAAGCGCGTTGCGGATAAAGAACTCCCGGACGTGTTCGCTGCTGAAGTTTATGGCCGACCCCCACGGGGTTTCGTGACGTTCGGTAAAGAACTCGGGCGCGTAGAGTGGAAGATAGTTTCCCTCCGGGCCGAAGTGGTTGTATACGACGTCGAGGAAAACGGAGAGTCCCTTTTGGTGGGCCGTCTGGATGAGGTCTTTGAGGTTCTCCGGCGTTCCGTACGAGCTATCCGGGGCGTACGGCAAAACGCCGTCGTAGCCCCAATTTCGCCGGCCCGGAAAGTCCGAGAGGGGCATGAGTTCGATGGTCGTCACGCCGAGTTCGGCGAGGTGATCGAGGCGTTCTTTCACCCCGGCGAAAGTTCCTTCCGGCGAGAAGGTTCCGACGTGGAGTTCATAGAGGACGGTTTCTTCCCACGGTCGGCCCTTCCAGTTTTCGTCTTGCCAGTCGAAGGCTTCGGGATCGACGACCATGCTCGGGCCGTGTACGTCGTCGGGCTGGAAGCGGGAGGCGGGGTCCGGGACTTCGTGTTCGCCGTCTATGAGGAATTTATAGCGGGTTCCGGGCCGGGCGACGTCGGTGCTGCAACCGTGGATGCCGGTGTGTATGTTGCGGCCCAGCGGGAGGGGAACAAGGAAGGTTTCGATGTCCACCTTCACCTTCTCCACCGCGGGAGACCATAGATGGAAGTCAATCGCTTTTTTTCCGTCCCAGAACTTTGTGCCGAAAGGCACGTCGTGGCGGCGTTTCACTCGTCGTCCTCCTCCTCGATGGGGACGCGAAGGGCGTTGGTGAGAACGACCATCGAGCGGGCTTTCAGCGGGTACTCGTCGCCTGGCTTGTAAAAACCGGCGGAGCGGAGGCCGGAGGAGTGCGCGGTGTCTATTATGGCCTCCCACCGGGCGTCTTCGGGAACTTCGGGAAGAATGAACGGTGCGTTCTCGTGGTGGGCGTTGAGGAGGAGGAGGAAGTCGTCGTCGTATTCAGGGCGGCCTTCGGCGTCGAGGCGGCCTTCGAGGAGTCCCGCTATCTGGAGGCCGAGCGAGCGCGCGAAGGAGTTGTTCCATTCCTCGCCGGTCATTTCGCGTCCCTCGGGGGAGAGCCACGTTATGTCCTTTGTGTCCGCGGCCTGGAGTTTTCGTCCCTTGAAAAAGCGGCGGCGGCGGAAGGCGGGATGGTCTTTTCGCAAATGGATGACCCTCCGGGTGAATTCGAGGAAGTTCCGGTCGGGGGGGGATAGTTTCCATTCCATCCAGCTCGTTTCGTTGTCCTGGCAATATACGTTGTTGTTTCCGTTTTGCGTGCGGCCCGTCTCGTCGCCGTGGAGGATCATTGGCACGCCTTGCGAAAGAAGGAGCGTCGCCATGAAGTTCCGTTTCTGCTTCGCTCGCAACCTCCGCACGTCGCGTCTGTTCGTCGGACCTTCCTCGCCGGAGTTCCAGCTGTCGTTGTGGCTCTCGCCGTCGTTGTTGCCCTCGCCGTTTTCCTCGTTGTGCTTTTCGTTGTAGCTGACGAGATCCGCCAAAGTAAACCCGTCGTGGGCGGTGACGAAGTTTATGGAGGCATACGGACGCCTGCCGTCGTGTTCGTATAAATCCGAGGAGCCGGTGAGACGATACGCAAGCTCGTCCACGATGCCGCCGTCGCCCTTCCAGTACGAACGAACCTCGTCGCGATACTTCCCGTTCCACTCCGTCCATCCGACGGGGAAGTTGCCGACCTGGTAGCCGCCCTCTCCGACGTCCCAGGGTTCGGCGATGAGCTTGACCTGCGAAATTACGGGATCCTGGCGAATGATGTCGAAGAAGGCGGAGAGCTTGTCGACGTCGTGGAGTTCACGGGCGAGCGCGGACGCCAAATCGAAGCGGAAGCCGTCAACGTGCATTTCGAGGATCCAGTACCGCAAGCTATCCATGATGAGCTGCAACACCCTCGGGTGCATCATGTTCAAGGTGTTCCCGGTCCCCGTATAGTCCATGTAGAAACGCTTGTCGTCGGTGAGACGATAGTACGCGGCGTTGTCTATTCCGCGAAAAGACAGCGTCGGGCCGAGGTGGCTTCCTTCGGCGGTGTGGTTGTATACGACGTCGAGGATGACCTCGAGTCCGGCGCGGTGGAGACGTTTCACCATCGTTTTGAATTCGGATATGGAACCGGTCGCCGAATACCTCATGTCGGGGGTCAAAAAGCCTATGGAGTTGTAGCCCCAGTAATTTTTGAGGCCGTTGTCCAAAAGATGCTTGTCGTCCACGAAGAGGTGGACGGGCATGAGTTCGACAGCCGTGACGCCGAGCCTTTGGAGATGCTCGATGGCCGGAGGGGAGACGAGTCCGGCGTATGTGCCGCGGAGTTCCGGCGGGACGGCGGGGTGGAGCTTCGTGAAGCCCTTGACGTGGAGCTCGTAGATTATGGTGTCGTGCCACGGGGTCTTCGGGGGGCGGTCGTCGCCCCACGTGAACGCGGTGTCAACGACGCGGCACTTCGGCATGCCGGGGGCGTTGTCGCGGGTGTCGAAGGACTCGTCGTCCTCGGTGTCTCGATATCCAAAGTGGGGATAATTCCAGTCGAACTCCCCGACGGTGGCTTTCGCGTACGGGTCGAGGAGGAGTTTGTTCGGGTTGAAGCGGTGGCCGTCTTCCGGCTCGTATGGGCCGTAGATCCTGTATCCGTAGAGTTGTCCCAATCTGCCGTGGGGGAGATAGCAGTGGAAGATCTGGTCGGTATGCTCCCGTATCTCGACGCGCTCCACCTCGTTTTTGCCGCTCTCGTCGAAGAGGCACAGCTCGACCTTCTCGGCGTTCTCGGAGAAGATGGCGAAGTTGACGCCCTCTCCGTCCCACGTCGCCCCGAGGGGGTACGGCTCTCCGGGCCACACAACGCTTTTCTGTTTCTTCGTGCTCTTCATAGGCATCGGATCTTTGCTTTGTAGATTTCAGGTTTCAGGCGTCGGGTTTCGAGTTCCCGCGCCAGATTGTTCGCGGCCACGAAACCGAGCCGGATAAGTCTACCCGATAGACGCCGGGGGTTAACCAAGCCCCGTCCCTTCAGAAATCCGCCTTTCGACCGATAAATACTTCGATGTCGCCCAAAAATACGTAAATTGAGTGATGCGCCGACTTGTATGCGCGGGGTATTCTGCCTCTTTACGGAGGAGGGCAACGAGATTTTGCTCTCCGTTCAGCGGAAAAGGCGGCAATAACAAGTGGAGACCGAACCGACCGGAGCGAGAAGAGACTCCATCGGCGGCGGTCTGCGAGCGGATAAGCTCCGACCGAGGAGGAATTTCATGGGCATTGTGGCGCGGTGATCTTATAGTAAAGGGTCTTCCTTTCTCAAGTGGGCGCTCCTCGCCTGCGCGCTGCTCATCGCGGTGGGCGTCGCCTACTCCGTAGCCCCGTCCGAGGCCGAGGCCCTGGTCGCGAACGCGGGGGGTTCGTCAGCGGGAGGTTCCAACGGGTCGCCGAGAAGCGCCGTTCCGCCACCGCCCATCGCCCGCAACGACCGCTTCACCGTCAGGGAAGACAACGCGTTGAGGGTCAAAGCCCGGGGCGTGCTGCGCAACGACCGTGGAGCGAGGCTGCGGGCATTCAAAGCCTCCGGCCCCAACCACGGCGGGCTCGTCCTCCGCCGGAACGGCTCGCTCGTGTACACGCCGAAGAAGAATTTCAGCGGACGCGACTCCTTCGCCTATAAAGCGAAGGACAACCGGGGCCGCGAATCGCGGGCCGTCGTCACAATCAACGTCCGGCCCGTCAACGACGCGCCCGTCGCCAAAAACGACTCGTACGAAGTGGACGAGGACGCACCCCTCACCGTGAACGCCCCCGGCGTCCTCGACAACGACACCGACGTCGAGGGACACTCGCTCGACGCCTCGGTGGGAGAAGGCCCGTCAAACGGCGCCCTCACGGCATTCGGCGGCGACGGCTCTTTCACTTACCAGCCGGACGACGATTTCAACAGATCGGGCGGAGATGACTCCTTCACATATCGGGCGAACGACGGAAAGGCGAATTCACAGCCCGCGACCGTCGGGATCTCCGTGAACCCCATAAACGACACCCCGACCGTCCAAAACGGCTCCGAGACGATGGACGAAGACGGAGACCCGATAGAAATAGACTTCGGCGCGCTCGCGGACGATGTCGAGACCGCCGACGGAAACCTCGAATACGACATAACTTCCGGCCCGACGAACGCGCAAGGAACATTGAGCGGCACCGGCTCGACGAGAACCTTCACGCCCGCCGAAAACTATAACGGAACATTCAACATCACCTTCGAGGTCACCGACCGCGGAGACCCCGACGATTGCGGGACGCCGGGCGCGGGATGCGACGCACCCGAGACGAGCGACGAGGGAACCGTCTCCGTCACCGTGGATGCCGTCAACGACCCGCCGACCTTCGAGATGGGCGAAAACCAGACGGTGGACGAGGACTCCACGGGGGCGAACGACACGGACATCCGAAAGCACACGACCGCCGACTTCGTCACGAACGTCTCCCCCGGCCCGCCCGACGAGTCCGGGCAAACCGTCACCGTCGCGGTCTCGAACGTCGCGGTGGACACGGCGGACAACGACGACAAACCCCTCTTCGACGCACAGCCCGCCATAGACGCGAACGGCGACCTCACGTACACGCTCGCCGAGAACGCCTTCGGCGAGGCGACCGTCACGGTGAGAGCCGAGGACGACGGGCCGGACGATCCGCCGAACGACAACGACGGCGAAAAGACGTTCACGATCACCGTGAACCCCGTCAACGACGCGCCTTCGGGGACGTTCGAGGTGTCCGATCCGGTGGACGAAGGTTCGAACATCGAACTCTCGCTCACGAACGTGACCGACCCCGACCCCGGCGACACCCATACATACCGCTTCAAATGCGGCGACGATGCGTGGAGCGTCTTCGGCGCGAATAATACGGCCTCGTGTCCGACCACCGACGACGGAACGCTCGTCGTAAAGGGACAAATAAAGGACGACAGCGAAGAAGCGAACGCCACGAGTCCCGAATACACCGAGACCGTGACCATAAACAACGTCGCCCCGAACGTCTCGGCGGCGGAGAATCAAAATTCGGACGAAGGCGAAAATAAATCCTTCGACCTCGGAGAGTTCACCGACCCCGGAGTGGATGGGCCGTGGAATATCACGGTGGATTGGGGCGACGGTTCGGCGAACGACACTTTCACGGTCGGAAACGCGACGGACGCCTTCCCGTCCTCGTCTCCCGGAGACCTCGGGAACCTCGAACACGAATACGATGATGACGGCACGTACACGGTGACGGTCACCGTCGCCGAAGAGGGGACGGGTACGCCGCCTTCCGATATGGACACGTTCGATGTGACGGTCGCGAACCTCGCGCCGACGGCGGATTCGAAGAATGTGGCGATTGACGAGGACGACGCGGGAGAGAAGATCGAACTCACCGCGAGCGACCCCGGAAACGACCCGCTCACCTTCGGCATAACGAATTTGCCCGCGAACGGCACGCTTTATGAAGGCGACGGCACCGACCCGAGCGATGAGATCTCGACCGCCACCCCGGAGAACCCCGCCGACATCGCGGGCGCCGAAGTCACGTACGTCCCGGACGCCGACTATTTCGGGGGCGATTCCTTCGACTTCCGGGCGTGCGACAACGGGAATCCGGCTCTTTGCGACGATGCGACGGTGGACATCACGGTGAATGC